>NZ_JVKU01000001.1:0-217 GCF_001072385.1 Streptococcus sp. 343_SSPC
AGGCAAGACCATCAAGTCAGATGTGACCGACGAAGATGCTCAACCAGTGGATAAAGACTACGATACAGTGGTAGACAACCGTCCGCAAAAGATTGAATTCGAAGGCAAGACCTATGAATTGGTACCAGCAGGTAACTACACAGTTGGTGAAGTAGATGACCAAGGTCACCTTAAGTCTACTGACCCTACAACCGGTAAGGTCATCGAAGGCGATAAG
>NZ_JVKU01000002.1:0-605 GCF_001072385.1 Streptococcus sp. 343_SSPC
GGCTCTGCTGGGGTTTCCTTCAGTTTGTATACGTAGGTGACATTCTTATCGCCTTCAATCACTTTGCCTGTTGTAGGGTCGGTTGACTTAAGGTGACCTTGGTCATCCACTTCACCAACTGTGTAGGTACCTGCTGGAACCAATTCATAAGTCTTACCGTCTTTTTCGATTGTTTGTGGACGGTTGTCTACGACTGTATCGTAGTCCTTATCCACCGGTTGAGCGTCTTCGTCGGTCACATCTGACTTGATGGTCTTGCCTTCTGTATCTACATAGTGAACATAGACGTTACCCTTAGGTTGAGTTGGGTCTTCCTTCACTTCTTTATAGACGTAAGTGATGATTGACTTAGGTTTGTCAACTTTACCTTTAACTGGATCAGATGATTCCAAGTGCCCATCTTCGTCCACTTTACCTACTGGGTAGTCACCTTTCGGTACAATCTTGTAGGTCTTACCGTCTGGAGTCTTGATAGTGTTAGGTTTTTCACCTTCCTCAGTGGTATTATATGGTGTGTCATAAGGTGAGTTTGGTGTGTCTTGACGAGGTTTTTCGATTTCCTTGCCATTTTCATCTACGTAAGTGATGATGACCTCACCCTTCTT
>NZ_JVKU01000003.1:0-59656 GCF_001072385.1 Streptococcus sp. 343_SSPC
TGTTCAGTTTTCAAAGGTCTTTGTCGCTCTCGCGCGACAACTATATTAGTATATCACGACCATATGACCTTGTCAATATCTTTTTTCTATTTTTTTAAAAAAAGTTTTTCTTTTTTCAAAAAATAGAAAACGAGAAGCGTATTCTTCTCGTTTTCTTATGATTATACAAGTTCTTTATATTTTTTCTGTTCTGCTTTATTTGCCCAAACGTAATGTCCTGGCTTGATTTCAACCATTTCTGGTTTGTCTGTTGAATAATCATGCTGATCAGGATCATAAACTTTCAAAACTTTTTTGCGTTCTAGAATTGGATCTGGAATCGGTACAGCTGATAGTAGAGATTGTGTGTATGGATGAATTGGATTATTAAACAATTCTTCCGTTTCAGCTACTTCTACAATAACTCCTTTGTAAATAACCGCAATACGATCAGAGATAAATCGAACGACTGAAAGATCGTGCGCGATAAAGAGATAGGTCAAGCCCAACTCTTTTTGGAATTTCTTAAGGAGATTTAAAACTTGCGCACGTACGGATACGTCAAGGGCTGAAATAGGCTCGTCTGCGATAACAAATTCTGGCTCCATTACCAAGGCACGAGCAATCCCAATCCGCTGGCGTTGTCCACCAGAGAATTCATGAGGATAACGAGTTAAATGCTCTGCTAGAAGCCCCACTTCATGCATAATCTCTTTTACTTTACGTACTCGGTCTTCTTCATTTTCGAATAGGTGATAATTGTACAAACCTTCTGAAATAATGTAGTCGACTGTTGCACGCTCGTTCAAACTTGCCGCTGGGTCTTGGAAGATCATTTGAATTTTACGGATTAATTCATTTTCATCCTTGCGCGATTGCTTCCCATTGATCTTTTTGCCATCATACAGGATATCACCTGCACTAGTGTCATTCAAACCAATGATTGCACGACCAATTGTCGTCTTCCCACTACCAGACTCACCAACAAGAGAAAATGTTTCCCCTTTGTTGATGAAGAAATTTGCATTCTTTACAGCTACAAATTTTTTACTTCCTTCACCGAAGGAAATTTCTAGATCTTTAACTTCTATTAATTTTTCTGTCATTTCCTTCTCCTAGTCCTTGATTGTAGTGAATCCCATTTTCGCACTAATCTTTTCATGAAGATTATCAATAATTTCTGGTTTATTGACTTTTGGTGCATCTTCATGTAAGAGCCATGTTTTAGCCCAATGTGTATCTGAAACATTGAAGACTGGTGGATGTTCCTCGAAATCAATTTGCATCGCATAGTCTGAACGCAAAGCAAAGGCATCCCCTTTTACTGGTGAATACAATGATGGAGGAGTCCCTGGGATAGAATATAAATCACCTTTAGAGGTAGACAATTGTGGCAAACTTGAAAGGAGACTCCATGTATAAGGATGTCTTGGATCATAGAAGATTTCTTCTACTTTACCAAATTCTATAATTTCACCAGCATACATTACGGCAACCTTATCTGCAATACTTGCGACCACACCTAAGTCGTGAGTGATAAAGATTGTTGTAAAGTTATATTCTTTTTGCAATGATTTCAACAAGTCAATGATCTGGGCTTGGATGGTTACGTCAAGGGCCGTTGTTGGCTCGTCACAGATCAAGATATCTGGGCGACAAGCAAGCGCAATAGCAATAACGATCCGTTGGCGCATCCCGCCTGAATATTGGAAAGGATATTCATCAAAGCGACGTTCCGCTTCTGGGATTCCCACCTTTTCCATATAATCAATGGCCATTTCTCTGGCTTCTTTGGCACTCTTGCCTTGGTGTTTAATAATAACTTCCGTAATTTGTGATCCGATTGTATTAATCGGATCCAAACTGGTCATTGGATCTTGGAAGATGGTTGCAATTTTTGCACCGCGGATATCTTCCCAGTCTTTGTTTGACTTGAGTTCTGTTAATTCTTGCCCGCGATAATTAATGCTACCATTGGCAATTCGTCCGTTGTCTTCTAACATTCCTGTGAAGGTTTTTGTGAGAACAGATTTACCAGAACCTGATTCACCAACAAGTGCCATGACTTCACCTTCAACAAGGTCTAAGGACACATTGCGAATAGCTGTTAAGACACGATCCCGAACATCAAATTCTACTACGATATCGCGAGCAGATAAGATTACATTTTTATCATTTGTCATACCTACTCCTCCTATCTATGTGTACGTGGATCGCTGGCATCTGCAAGGTTTTGTCCAACGATATAGAATGACAAGGATACCAAGACTAAAACTGTCAATGGAATCCAGAAAAGATACGCATTGGTTGTTACGTTTTGTGAGTAGTCTGAAATCAGACGACCTAAACTTGGAACTGTAATTGGCAATCCCAATCCAAAGAAGGAAAGGAAGGCTTCAGTTGAAATAAAGGCTGGTAACAATTGAGTTGTTGTCGTCACAATAACAGATACCAACTGTGGCAAAATGTTTTTTGTCACGATTTTTAGAGTTGGAGTCCCCAAAGTACGGCTGGCCAAGTTGTACTCTAAATCACGGTAACGCATAATTTGGACACGGATAGAATAAGCAATCCCAATCCATCCTGTTACCGTCATCGCCAAAATCAAGTTCCAGAAACCAGCACCGATTGAGTAAGTCAAGACAATAACAATCAACATGAATGGAACGTTTGAAATAACGTTATAAACTTCCATCATGAAGCGGTCGATTGATTTTGACACACCCCAAATCCCACCAATCACTACACCAATTACAACATTGATCAAGGTAGCAATAAAAGAGATGATAATCGAATTGCGGGCACCAAACCAAACTCCATCAAACAACGATTTACCATTGTTATCTGTACCAAAGAAAGCTTTGGCACTTGGAGGATTCAAACGAGCAGTGAAATCATTTACTTTACTTACATCATTGTAATCAAAGTTTGAAAACATTGGATAAACAAAACTCATCAAGAGAATTCCCACCAAGACTGCTAACATGAAAATGGTTGATTTCTTTTTGAAAAATTGGCGAAATACAGATTTCCAATAGGAGTACGACGGCGCATCAATTGTTTCAGAGGCAAAGTCGTCACGTTCAACAAATTGGAATTTCTTTTTATCGATTGTAGACATTATTTGCCTCCTTTCTTAGTTGTCAATTTGATACGAGGGTCTACCATAACCATGAGAATATCACCGGCCATTGCTCCAAATACAGCAAGAACAGTAAAGATGAAGACAAGACCCACCACCATGGTATTGTTCGATGCCTTGATGGAATCAATCAACATTTTACCCATACCAGGGAAGGCAAAGACGGTTTCTGTCAAGGTAGCTCCTGAAATAACCAAGACCAATTGAACAGGAATACCTGTAACGATTGGAACCATTGCATTCTTGAAAATATGCTTGCGTGAAATTTCTTTTTCAGAAAGTCCTTTAGCACGTGCAAAACGGACAAAGTCTTGTGAGTGCAAGTCAATCATATAACGACGAATCCAAACAGCCAAACCTGGAGCGGTCAATAGTCCCAGGATGACAGAAGGAAGAACGTACGATCTCCAGTCCTGAGCTCCTAAGACTGGGAAAGAGTCTGGAAGACCGATTGTTGAACCAACCAAGCGGACGATGTAGACTAAGGCAATCGTTGGAAGAGCCATCATCAATGTCAAGACAGCTGTTGAGGCACTATCAAACCATGTGTTCTTCAACAAGGCCATGTATGATCCCAATGGAATTGCGATCAAGTAAGCAATTGCAATCCCGATCAAGCCGATAATAGAAGAGCTCACAATCATGGATGGATTTTCATAGTTACTCAAAGTTGCTGTATAAGCATCTCCTTCACCAAAGCGGGCAATATCTTGAGCATCTGCCTTGCTTGGTGATTTGTAAGTACGTGAGTAGATATCGATAGAAGATTCTTTTTTCCCTGTTGGGAAGTTCACTTCACTCTTTTTAGTAGTACCTTGTCCTTGTGTAATAACCTGAAGAACCGGCGTATTTGAATAAGTTGGGTAAGATTCACCCAAGTTTAACGATACAAAATTTTGATGAATGAACGGGAATTGACCATTGAAATACAAAAGATATTTATGTTTAGTCCCCGAACCAACTACTGACCAACCAATAGCTGGATCATTTTCAATGCGAATATAGCGTTCAAGTTTTGGATTGGAAGCATCTTTGATGACATTTGGATGATCAATCTGAATCAGATTGCCGTAGAATCCAATAACACGTTCAAAGACAGGGACTTCACGAGTTGCGTAAAAGCCTTTGTTTTCAGGGAAACGTTTCAATACCCAGCCATTTCCAAGATTAGAAATGTACTTTTTGTAGATCTTTTCGTTTTCTTTAGTAGGCTCTACAGTTACTGATGAGTCTTCCTTGCTTGCTTTTTCTTTCAAAGCTTTTGAATCAAGATATTCTATATACCCCATACGATCATAGACTGTGTTTTCATAATTGATTTTAGAATCCTTAGTCTTTGCAATCTTATTATAGTTAGGGTCGTTTTTGAAAATTAAATTTCTTGGGGTTAGCGTATAAATAATTGTATACGTCAATGTCGTAACCAAAAAGATCGACACTAACGAACGTAAAATACGCATAAATATATATTTTTTCATATTCCGTTCCTTTAATGTTCAAAAGAACTTTCTCCCCTATTAGAGAAAGTTCTGATGAAGGTGATTATTTAACGTGTTTTTCTAGTTCTTGCTGAGCTTTTTTATTTGAATCAGCTTTTTCTTTCAACCATTTTTCACGTGCTTGATCATATTGTTTTTTAGTGACAGGCTCATCCTGAATTTCAACATATTTGAAATAAGTTGATCCTTTGTTACCTGTTTGTGATGAAGGACCAGAGAATGGTACCACTTTTGAAACTACTGTAGCTGCTCCAGAGCTTGTCATAGTTGGAATGACTAACGAACTATCCGTTAACCAAGCTTGCGCCGCTGCGTATTTTTCATAACGTGCAACCACGTCTTGTGATTCATTTTCTGCATCATCAAGTAATTTCGCATATTCATCTAAACCGACTGCTTTAGCAGAGGCATTGTCGACACCACCAGCAAATCCAAGGTAAGTTTTGGTTTGGTCAGGAGAAGATGGTTGCAAAGTATCAAGGTAAGTAGATGGGTCATCGTAGTCTGGATTCCAGCCCACAAGTCCTTGAAGATCCCAGTCAGCATCCGCTGCAGACGGTACGTTAATTGTGATATTCAAGATTGCATCTTGGTCCATCATTTGAAGGTCAACCACAACATTTTCCGTTCCAAGTGTATCTTCAACAGATTGTTTGAAGGATTGCATCCGTGCTACAAAGCTTGTTGAACTTTGAACAACGGGAACATCCAAATGGATTGGGAATTGAACGCCTTCTTTTTGGAGTTCCGCTTTAGCTTTTTCGAACTGAGCTTTTGCTTTATCTTTGTTGTAAAGACCATCTTGGCTATCTGCAAGATTTACACCACTCCATTGATCTCCGTATGTCTGCAACTTATCAGCCACAACATCTCCGAAGTCTTTTCCATTAACTTGAACAAAGGCAGGTGCAGTATACATATTCCGAATAGCAGCCTTTGCGTATTCTTTACCATTGACTTGCGCTGAATAATTTTCGCGGTTCAAGGCAAAGGTGATGGCTTGACGGAAATTCTTGTTCAAGATAGCTTTCTTCGTAGAAGATTTCTGCTCATCTGAAGTTTTAGATGTGTGGTTGTAGGCTTGACGGTCAATATTGAAACCAAAGACTGCTACACCAGCTCCAGGCTGTGTGTTGTAGATGTTATCTTTGTATTTTTCTTCAACAGATGCAAAGTTAGAGCTAGCAGGGAATAGACGTGCTTGGGTATATGAACCATCGCTAAATGCACGCGCTAAAGAATCCTGGTCAGACCCATCAAAGTAAGAGAATTTAATCTTGTTGATGTGAACGTTGTCTTTGTCCCAATACTCTTCGTTCTTTTCAAAGGTGATTTCTGATTTAGAAGTGATTGATTTCAAAAGGAATGGTCCGTTATAAAGGATAGATTTTACATCACCTGGCTGACCAAAATCGTCACCCTTGCTTTCCAAGAATTCACCATTGATTGGCATGAGCACACCATTAGTTGTTTTAGAATTCCAGAAGGTTTCTGGTTGATTCAATGTGTACTCAAGTGTGTAGTCATCTACTGCTTTTACCCCAACTTGAGAAAAATCAGTAATTTTTCCATCTACATAGTCTTTCAATCCTTTTACTGAACCTTGAACCAACGGAAGAGTTTCTGATTTTTTATCCGCCGCATGCTTCAATCCAGTAACAAAGTCATGAGCTGTTACCTCTCCATGCTCTTCACCATCAGCATCATACCATTTAACACCCTTACGGATTTTGTAAGTATAGGTCAAACCGTCTTTTGAAACAGACCAATCTTCAGCAATAGATGGTACAAGGTTTCCGTACTTGTCGTTCTCCAACAAACCATCTACACCGTTTGTTGTAATATCGTGCACAGACGCTTTTGAAGATACAGTGTAATCCAAAGTTGTTGGATCATCGTTATAAACATAGCCATATGTTGTATCTTTTTTTGATTCAGACTTGCTATCTTTTGAGCCAGAACATGCTGCAAGGAAAGTTGCTGCGAGCAATGTTACTCCGGCAAATGCAAAAACTTTACTTTTTTTCATTTTGAATCTCCATTTTATTGAATTTAGATAGAATTATAGCATAAGTGAGACAAAAAGTAAACTAAATTTTCTGAATATTTGGCAAGTGAAGGGAGCCACTAAGCGGAGGACTGTCTAAAAAATCAATCCTTTTTAGTGGCTCCTTCCCCTACTTAAACTTATGCGTTCTTACTATCCCAGCTATTTCGATTCGATGTGGTTCTTTAATTCTTCTTGGGCTTTTTTATTGGATTCAGCCTTTTCTTTCAACCATTTTTCTTTACTTGCATCGTAATCCTTTGTCTTGATGACTTCTTCTGAAAGTTCAAGATATTTATAGTTGGTTCCTGTACCTTTTGTTCCAACCCATGAAGCAGCACGACTATATGGGACAGTCCGTTGCAACATTGGCGTTCCACCATTTGAAACAGTTGGTAAGATTAACGAACTATCGGTTAGCCATGCTTGAGCGGCTGCGTATTTCTCATACCGTACAGCTTGGTCACTCACTTCTGCATTGGCATCTTTTAAGAGCTCTGCATACTTCCCAAAGTCAACTGCTGTAATAGCAGGGCTGTTTGAACCTGCATCCACACCTAGATAGTAGAAAACAGAACCGTTAACAGGGCTTAAACTCTCTAAATAAGTAGATGGATCTTGGTAGTCTGGAACCCATCCTCCGCCTGCAAGGTCATAATCTTTCTCAGCAGCAGTGTCTGTAAAGTAGGTAATATTGTTAAAGTCATCATCAGTTAATTTCTGAATATCTACGACAACATTGTCTGCACCAAGAACAGCTTCTACGGATTGTTTGAAGGAGCTAGCTTGTTGTACCTGACTGTTATCTGTCTGACTAACAACGTAATCCAAATGAATTGGGAATTGTACCCCTTCTTTTTGCAGTTGTTCTTTTGCTTTTGCAAATTCAGCCTTGGCTTTTTCTTGATTGTAGAGAGTGGTTTGGGCATCATCTAGATTTACGTCTTTCCACTCATCCCCATAGGTCACCAATTGTTTCTCAACAACCTTACCGAACTCTTCACCATTTACTTGAACAAAAGTCGGTGGAACCAAGGTGTTTCGAAGAATCTTGGTCGCCGCATCCGCACCAGATGTTTGTGCTGCATAGGCTTCACGGTCAAAGGCAAAGTTGACGGCTTGACGGAAATCCTTGTTTAAAATCGCTTGTTTTGTAGACGATTTTTGAGCATCTGTCGTTTTGGCTGTATGATTATACTTCTGACGATCGATGTTGAAGCCTAGATAGTAAGATGTACCATATTGAACACCATAAACAATATTATCACCAAATTTCTTTTTCACACTCTTATAAGTGGAGCTATTTGGCATTACCGTCGCAAATGAATATTGTCCATTCTCAAATTTCTTGATGACTGATTCTGGATCTGATCCGTCATTGTAAGTCAACTTCACATTATCAATATGAACATTCTTTTCATCATAGTATTCTTTATTTTTTACAAGTTCAATTTGAGATTTTGAAGTTAAATTCTTCAAATAATAGGGACCGTTATAGAGAATACTACTTGGTTTTAAAGAACCAAAGTCTTTTCCTTGAGATTCTAAGAAAGCTGCGTTAACTGGGAAAAGGACGCCTGATGTCGTCTTAGAATTCCAAAAGCTTTCTGGGCGTTCCAAGGTATATTGAACGGTGTAATCATCTAGGGCTTTCACGCCAACTGTCTTGAAATCTGTTGTTTCACCCTTGGCATAGGCATCCAAACCTTTAATGGAGTTTTGGATTAAGAAGAGACCTTCAGATTTTGATTCCACAGCATGTTTGATTCCTGTCACAAAATCGTGAGCTGTTACAGCACCATACTCTTCCCCTTCACTGGTGTACCATTTAGCATCTTTTCGAAGTTTATAGGTATAGACCAAGCCATCTTCTGAAACTGTCCAGTCTTCTGCCAAACTTGGGATTAAATTTCCATATTTATCATTTTCTAACAAACCATCAACAAGGTTACTTGTAATATCAGACGTCGTGGTACGAGTCGATGCAATGTAGTCCAATGTATTTGGATCTGTTGAATAAATATAAGAATAAGTAGATTGATTGCTGCTTCCACCACCGCAGGCTGTCAATAGAAGAGCGCTGGCTAGAGAAACACCGGCCAGTACGAACCGTTTATTTACTTTCATCACTATCTCCTTATGTTAGGTTTTCTACCATTATACACTATTTCTTCCATTTTACCAACTATCTTTCAAATTTGCCTATGACCTTTGAGTCCTAGGAGAGCAAAATAGGATTAGAGCAGTTGCCTTCTTTTATGATACAATAGTAGAGACAAAAAACAATCGAGGACTCAAACGTGAAAAAAATAATCACCTTACTTCTTTGTCTAATGCTTGCGCTTCTCAGTACGTCTCCTGTAAAAGCGGAGGACCTAGACCTTGGAGCCCAGCATGCTATTGCGATTGATGGGACAACAGGTAAAATACTCTACGAAAAAAATAGTGATGAGAAAAAAGAGGTTGGCGGAATCAGCAACCTTTTGACCACTTATCTCGTTTACGAAGCCATTCAGCAAGGAAAAATCTCTTTAACTGATGATGTGGATATTTCTGATAAAGCCTATCAACTGACAGCTGTTGAAGGAATCAGCAACGTTCCCTTGGAAGCCCGTAAATACAAGGTTAAGGACTTGCTCACTGCTCTCCTCGTATCAAACGCCAATAGTGCCGCCATCGCCTTAGCTGAAAAAGTAGCTGGTAGCGAAGAAAAATTCGTCCTCCTCATGAAAGCAAAGCTCAAAGATTGGGGAATTACAGATGCGACGATTGTGAATACTAGTGGATTGAACCAATCTATCATTGATGGGGATGAGGAAAATAAAAAGAAAAATACCGAAAATAAGCTGAGCGCTTATGATGTGGCAGTCATCGCAAAACATCTTCTAGAAGACTTTCCTGAAGTTACAAAAATCACCTCCCTCTCCCATGCAGAATTTGCTGGAATTCAATTGGAGAGTAGCAACTATATGCTGGAAAACATGCCCAACTATCGAGCTGGGGTGGATGGTCTAAAAACTGGAAATTCCGAAAAAGGAGGGATCTCATTTGTCGCTTCTACTAATCAAAATGGGATTCGAATGATTACCGTTGTCATTGGTGTTGAGGCAATCGACGGTGACCCTTACGCACGATTTGTTGCAACAGCCAACCTGATGAATTATGTGAGCCAAAACTTCGTTCCAAGCCTCATTGTCAGCAAAGGCGAAGCTTACAACAACAGTAAATCAACGGTTCACGATGGCAAGAAAACAAACGCCACTGCTGTTGCCAAGGATGACTTCATCGTGATCGAACGACAAGGAAGCCAAGCAGAAGCTAAAATCACCTTTAAAAGTAGCCAATCTTCATTTAGCGCTCCTATAAAGAAAGGTACTTCTCTCGGAACCCTTACCTACACTGATCCAGAACCCATCGGTCGAGGGTATATCGAAGGTAAAGCCCCTAGTATGGAAATGGTGAGCGGAGAAAATATCCAAAAAAGTTTCTTCTTAAAGGTGTGGTGGAATCAATTTGTTCGTTACGTCAACGAAAAACTATAAATGCTCATAAACAAAAAAAGAGGTCACCCTCTTTTTTTGTTTATTTTATTCCTGTCAACAGAACTTCTATCGAACTTCGAAATAAGGAAAAGCAGTATCGCTGTCTATTGGATGAGTCGGGATTTCTTGTTCAATCACCGCACGCCAACCTGCTACCAATTCTTCAAAAGATAAGCTAGCTTCAGGTGTAGCTGTTGTTAGCTTCCGACCAAACCAAGCCATGGTCGCCGTTTCTAATTGAAGCATGGCATAACTAATCACAGGAACATTGGCAGCTTCGTAATTTTCATTGACTGCACGGGCCACTGCTGGTGCTTGAGGCAAGAGTTGAAGGCGGATTTTTTCTACAAGTTCTGGATCCAATTCTTGCCAAGAAATTAATTTCCCATCGATTTGATAATACAAATCAAATGTTTCTTGACCCGGCTTAAAATTCACTAGCATAAAGGCACGATTCGCTTTATCAGGACCGCCAACAGCCTTCACAGCATTGATCAAGAGATTTTGTTCCATCTGTCTCCAATAATCATCTGCTTCTTCTGCTAGATCAATTGTAAAGGGTGGAACAATTTCCTCAACAGGAATTTCGCCCTTATTCGCTTTTTCAACATTACCAAATAATTTTTTTAAGAATCCCATTTGCTTCTCCTTTTATCCCCTTAACCGACAGATCCTTCCATTTCATAGCTAATCAAGCGGTTGAGCTCAACTGCATATTCCATTGGAAGTTCTTTAGTGAAGGGCTCTACAAATCCCATGACGATCATCTCAGTCGCTTCTGATTCTGATAAACCACGACTCATGAGGTAATAGAGTTGTTCTTCTGAAATCTTAGATACTTTGGCTTCATGTTCCAAAGCAACTTGTGAATTATGAATTTCATTAAATGGGATGGTGTCAGATGCAGACAAGTCATCCATGATAATGGTATCACACTCAATGTGACTGACAGATTTCGCTGAATCTTTATTGAATGTCACTTGTCCACGGTAGTCAACCTTTCCTCCACCTTTCGCGATGGATTTTGAGACGATTGAAGAGCTGGTATGTGGAGCATTGTGGATCATCTTGGCACCAGTATCCTGGTGTTGCCCTGCATTAGCAAAGGCAATAGAAAGCATAGTCCCACGCGCACCTTCTCCATCCAGATAAACAGACGGGTATTTCATGGTCGTTTTAGCTCCGAGGTTTCCATCGATCCATTCAACTGTCGCATCTTTGGTTGCTTTGGCCCGTTTGGTTACCAAGTTATAGACGTTATCAGACCAGTTTTGGATAGTCGTATAACGCATGTAAGCGCCATCCAAGGCAAAAATTTCGACAATGGCTGCGTGCAGGCTATTGCTTGAATAAGTCGGTGCTGTACATCCTTCTACATAATGGACGCTAGCGCCTTCATCAACAATAATCAAAGTCCGCTCAAACTGACCTGTATTTTCATTATTAATCCGGAAGTAGGTCTGCAAAGGAACATCGACCTTTACACCCTTCGGTACATAGATAAAGGTCCCACCTGACCAAACAGCTGAGTTGAGGGCTGCCAACTTATTATCCGTTGGAGGTACCAACTTAGCAAAGTATTGCTTAAACAAGTCTGGGTATTCCTTCAAAGCCGAATCTGTATCGGTAAAAATGATTCCGAGCTTTTGGAATTCTTCCTTCATGTTATGGTAAACTACTTCAGACTCATACTGAGCAGCTGCTCCGGCCAGGTAAGCACGCTCTGCTTCTGGAATACCAATCCGTTCAAATGTTTCCTTAATTTTTTCAGGCACTTCATCCCAGCTACGTGCAGGTTTATCAGATGGTTTTTGATAATAAATCAAATCATCAAAATCAATATCTGACAAGTCCGCTCCCCAAGTTTGCATCGGCATTTTTTTAAATGCTTCATAAGACTTCAAACGGAACTCCAGCATCCATTCTGGCTCATTTTTCGCAGCAGACAACTCGCGAATAACCGATTCATTCAACCCTTTTCCTGTTGATAAGATTGGGTCTACATCATCGTGAAAGCCAAATTTATATTCACCAAGATCAATTGGTTTTGGTTCTACTCTTTCTTCTGTCATATCTTTCCTTTCATTTTCTTTTTAGCGCTCTTTACATGTGATTACTTTTTTCTAGTCTGGACCATCAGCACCCGAATGTTGATATCATTTCTCACCAGAAGCTCGGTTAAAAAACAGACTTGAATTTTCATCACTTTTATTCATCATTAGGCTTGAGCATCGATTGCTTTTTTGAGAGCATTCCAAGCCAGGGTCGAGCACTTGATCCGTTGTGGAAATTTAGCAACCCCAGCTAAAAAGGCTGCATCTCCCAACTGGTCTTGACGGGCATCTTCTTTGCCTTGGACCATTTCTGAAAAAATAGTCGCCAACTCTAGCACTTCTTCTTTGGATTTTCCTAGGACAACGTCCGTCATCATACTAGCAGAAGCCGTCGAAATCGTACAACCTGAGTTGACAAAGGCAATGTCCTTGATTACTCCTTCATCATCAAACTGAACAGACAAACTAATCACATCGCCACAAGTTGGATTGTTTAAGTTGATTTGTTCAACCCCTTCAATCTTTCCATGGTGGTGGGGATTTTTTGAATGGTCAGCTACTACAGCCATATAGAGGCTATCTAATTTAGAAAGTGCCATTGAAAAACTCCTTTGTTTTTATCAGCGCTTCTACAAGCTTATCACAGTCTTCCTTTGTATTGTAGAGATAAAAGCTAGCTCGAGCAGTCGCTGGAACCTCCAAATACTGGATTAAAGGTTGAGCACAATGGTGGCCTGCCCGAACGGCAACCCCTTCATAATCCAAGGCAGTCGCAAGATCATGAGGATGCAGATTCCCTAAGTTGAAGGAAATCACCCCAGAGCGTTTCGCTAAATCTTGGGAGCCATAGATTTTCAAGCCTTCAATTGCTTGAAGTTTGGGAAAGACGTAGGCAATCAACTCTTGCTCGTGATGCTCAATGGCATCCATGCCAATAGCCTCCAAATAATCAATCGCCGCAGCTAAACCAATAGCACCAGCCATATTTGGAGTCCCTGCTTCGAATTTCCAAGGGAGTTCCTTCCAGGTTGCGGATTGTTCATAGACAAAGTCAATCATTTCCCCACCAAATTCAACAGGTGACATTTGGTTGAGATAGTGCTCTTTTCCATACAAGACTCCAATCCCTGTCGGTCCAGCCATTTTATGACCGGAAAAGACAAAGAAGTCTGCATCTAGCTTTTGAACATCAATTTTCATATGGGGGACTGATTGGGCCCCATCCACTACCATAATAGCACCTTTTTCATGGGCCAATTGAGCGAGTTCCTGGATAGGATTAATCACCCCGAGTACGTTAGAAGCATGGGTAATGGAAACAAATTTGGTTCGATCTGTCAATTTTTCTCGGAAATCCTCTAGATCCAGACCACCGTCTTTCAAGTAGGCATAGACCAACTTCGCCCCTGTCTTCCGACAAGCTTCCTGCCAAGGAAGGATGTTGGAATGGTGTTCCATAATAGAGATGAGGACCTCATCCCCCTCTTCGAGGATTTCCTCTGCAAACCGCCCAATCCAGTTCAAACCTGTCGTAGTCCCTCTCGTAAACAAGACCTCTTTGGTCGAGGAAGCGTTTATAAAACGACGGACCGTTTCTCTTGCCGCCTCATAGGACGCGGTCGCCCGTTCCGCCAAGGTATGAACCCCGCGGTGAACATTGGCATTATCCTCTTGGTAATAGCGATTCACCGCTTCTAGGACAGCTTTTGGTTTTTGTGTCGTCGCTGCATTATCTAAATAGACAAGTGGCTCATCATTCACTATTTGATCTAAAATCGGGAAATCTTTCCGAATCTTTTCGACATCTATCATGTTTATCTCTTCAATAATTTATCTTCAATGGTTTGGATCATTTCTTCACGAACTTCTTTGACTGGAATCTCCACGATCACTGATCCAAGGAAACCACGAACCACTAAGCGTTCTGCAGTTGCCTGATCCAAGCCACGGCTCATGAGGTAGTACATGTCTTCTGGATCCACTTGACCGATAGAAGCTGCATGGCCTGCAGTCACATCATTTTCATCGATCAAAAGAATTGGGTTAGCATCGGAACGAGCTTGGTCAGAAAGCATTAACACACGGCTTTCTTGTTGGGCATCTGCCCCTTTTGCTCCCTTGATAATGTGGCCAATCCCGTTGAAGGTCAAGGTTGCCTTTTCAAGAATGACACCATGTTGGAGAATGTTCCCTACCGAATTGCAACCATAGTTGGTTACGCGGGTATCAATCCCTTGTACCTGACGACCACTAGATAGGGCTACGACCTTAAGGTCTGCATGGCTGCCGTTTCCTATCAAGTCACTATCAAAGTCAGCAACGACATTTCCTTCGTTCATGACACCGATTGCCCAATCAATGCTAGCATCCTTGCCTAGTTTCCCACGGCGGCTAATATAGGCAGTGACATTCTCACCAAGACGATCAATCGCAGCAAACTTCACTTGCGCACCTGAACGGGCAATCACTTCTACTGTGATATTAGCAGTTGCCTTGGCACTACCTTCTCCACGTGACTCTAACCGTTCAAGGTAACTAATCTTACTGTTCTTACCAGCTATAATCAAGATGTGCTTGTTAAATGGCACATCGCTATCACTATCCTGGTAGAAGACACCCTCGATTGGCTCCGCGATTTCTACATGATCTGGAATATAGAGAACAGCTCCACTATTGAAATAAGCTGTGTGGTAGGCTGCCAACTTGTCATCATCATATTTAACGGATGACATGAAAAATTCCTCTACGACCTCTGGAATTACTTCCAAGGCTGAGTGGAAGTCTGTAAAGATGACTCCCTGGTTGGCCAAGTCAACTGGAATCTGTTCAAATACTGTGTGAGTTCCATGCTGAACCAATTTTAATTGATTGTCAATCGCAGTGAAGTCTGGCACAGCAGTGAGTGGCTCACTTTCTGTGATTGTTCCATCGCCAAGATTCCAACGATGAAATTTCACGCGTTCAATCACGGGTAGTTCTAAATCATCAATTTTATCAAAAGCCTTCTGACGCAAGTCCTGCAACCATTGGGGCTCTGCATGCATTTCTGAAAAAAGTTTGATATTTTCTTTGGTCATTTACTCCTCCTCAAAGATCCTGTTCAGTTTTGGACACAAGATTAGAGTTCTTCTTTGTAGTCGTAACCTAACTCTTCTGCTAATTTCGCGTATCCTTCACGCTCCAAACGCACAGCAAGCTCAGGACCACCTGAAAGGACGACACGACCTTCCATCATCACGTGAACCACATCAGGAGTAATGTAGTTTAAAAGACGTTGGTAGTGGGTAATGATCATGGCACCAAAATCTTCGCCACGCATTTCATTGACCCCTTTTGAAACCACTTTAAGGGCATCGATATCCAAACCAGAGTCAATCTCATCAAGGAGGGCAAACTTCGGTTCCAACATCAACAATTGCAGAATTTCATTGCGTTTCTTCTCACCACCTGAGAATCCTTCGTTCAAATAGCGTTCTGCCATTTCTTCCTTCATATTGAGGAGTTCCATTTTCTGGTCCAATTTTGTGATAAAATCACGAACAGAAATTTTTTCATCCTCTTCTTTGCCAGCATTCATGGCTGCACGAAGGAATTCAGCATTGGTAATTCCTGGAATTTCTGATGGGTATTGCATAGCCAAGAAAAGGCCCATGCGAGCACGTTCATCCACTTCCAATTCAAGGATATTCACTCCATCAAATAGAATTTCACCCTTAGTCACTTCATAGTTTGGATTTCCCATGATCGCTGCAGATAGGGTTGATTTCCCTGTCCCGTTAGGTCCCATGATGGCTGCGATTTCTCCCGTTTTAAGGGTCAAGTTCACACCTTTTAAAATTTCCTTGCCTTCAATTTCTACGTGAAGATCTTTAATCTCTAATACTGACATTTGTATTCCTTTCTGCTATAGAGTTTTGTCTTATCTAGTATAACAAAAAAAAGCCTAAAAGGCTTTTCTGGTGTTTAGAATCGTTCTTATTTAGTCTTGTTTTTTCTATTTTGTCGAACTTCCTCTCGATAAGCAGAATTTCCGATGTAGCGTAAGCAATTGAGGAGCGGACTATGGTTAGGACCAAGGACTCCAATCAATTCTGCTAATAATTCAACTCCTAATACCAAACCGATGACAAGCAGAACGCCACCAATACGAGTCGAGATATTTAACAGAAGAGAAATCATGGCAAAAATCATCGAAATCCCATAGATGACCAAGACAGTTCCACGATGTGTTAAGCCCAAAGAAAGTAGGCGATGGTGCAAGTGATTCCGGTCTGGGGCATAGAACTTCTGACCAGAGAGAGTCCGACGAACAATCGCTAAAAAGGTATCCGTAATGGGAACTCCCAAGATAATCATCGGCGTAACAACCGCGACTGCCGTCGCATTCTTAAGACCTTGCAAGGACAAAACAGCGATCATAAAACCAATGAAGAGGGCTCCTGTATCCCCTAAATAAAGAATCGCTGGATGATAATTAAAGGGGAAGAAACCAGCAATGGCCATGACTAATACAAAAATCGTCATAGTCAGAAAAAGATTGGGCACTGGGAGAAAGAAATGAGAGACAATCCCCATCGTCACCAAGGAAATAATCGAAACCCCGCTAACTAGGCCATCCAAACCATCAATCAAATTGACTGCATTGGTAATCGAAATGATCCAAACGACTGTTAAAATATAGGACAACCAGGGGTCAAAATGAAGAAATGGCCCTCCAAAAGGGATCTTGAAATCATTTAAGCGAAAATCTGTAAAGAACCAGATCACACTAGCCCCTAGGAAAATCCCCAGCATCTTTAACCGCGGCGATAATTCTTTTATATCATCGATTAAACCAGTCAGACCTATAATCCATCCTCCAACAACAACTGGTAAAGTATAGGTCAGATATGATGTCTTAGCTACATAGCCTTTGGTAATCATCGGTAGCAATACCACGGTTGCAATGGTGAAAGCAAGAAGAATGGCTAAACCACCAGCGCTGGGCATTGGTTTTTTATTGATCCGACGCGCATTTGGATAGTCTACGGCATCTATTTTAAAGGCCAGTAACCTCACAAAGGGAGTTAGAATCAAACTGATCAAAAAAGTTGCAATCAGGACCAGGATAAATTGTAATGGAAAAGTAATCATACCAAATTAACCTTTTGAAGTTCGTGAATAGCATCTGAGACGAGCAAGAGATGGCCATGTTCCTGGAGGACAGCTCTAGTAGTATCTGTATCTTCCGCATATTCACGCATGGTTGCCAAGAGCCAACCTGGATAATCTTGCGGGCACCCTTCCAAATCAATCAAGACGGTTAAATAGTAAACCCCGTCCATTTTATAAAGTTCCGAAGTCTCGACCGCATAATGAACTGTTTTTGTAAACCGAATCACTTCTTCTAACTGAGAAAACTGGAGGATATAATAAATATACCGTGTATCTACTGGATGATTCGGTGTATCTTCTTCTGAAAGCTGATTCTCATCAGCCAATTCCTCAGCTTCTAAATGACGGATAGCATCGCCGTCTCCCTTACTCTTTTCAGAGATGGTTTTTTCCAAGGTCTTGATAAATTCGTCCGGAGACATTTGCGACAATTCTTCCATATCAGGCAAGTCGGAAAAATCTTCAAAATTTAGATGCTGGTCAATTTTTGATTTGGTCACAAAAACATCGAGCTTATCCGGCTTAGGAGTCACTCGGAAACTCAACATGCCACTGTCTAAGAAGCTTTCTGGCATTTCCAATTCATCTAAGATGGTATAGAAAAATTCTTCTGTTTTTTCTTGAGGCACCAAAAAATCGGCCATTTCCATGCCTCGTTCCTCTAAATCCTCTAATTGAATCGTGATTTTAATGGTTGAATCACTGATTTGCTTCATCTTCATGACTGCACCTCATACTGTTAGTCTTTCTATTATACTAAAAAGGGACATATTTTTCAAAACATGACCCCCACCTCAGATATGAAAAAACCTTAAACAAAAGAGCACTTCCTCCCCCCTCAAACATAGCCATTTGAAGTGAAAGAAGAAGCACTCCTATCTCATGATTAGATAAAGATTTTAATTACTGCATAGACCAGCAAAATCGCTCCCAAAACAATCCGATATTTTCCAAAAACCGTGAAGTCATGAGTTTTAACATAATCTGTCAAGAAGCGAATTGCTACCATACTGACTCCGAAGGCAACTGCCATAGCGACCAAAAGGATCGTCCCTTGGCTGAAACTTAAAGCATTTCCTCCCAAGACAAACTTAGCGACCTTTAATAGGCTAGCTCCAAACATGGCAGGAATCCCCAGATAGAAGGTAAATTCTGTCACAACAGAACGGCTAACTCCATTGACCAAACCACCTACAATCGTTGCACCTGACCGACTGGTCCCTGGGAAAAGTGACAAGACTTGGAACAAACCAATATAGAGAGCAGTCTTATAAGGCAACTTGTGTAATTCCGTCACTTCTGGTTCTACTTGCTCTCGTTTTTCAAGGTAAATAAAGGCCCACCCATAGGTGATCAGCATGATGGCTACAGAAAAAGAGTTATGAAAATGAGCTTCAAACCAATCATCTAATTTAAAGACAAAGAGCAAAGGCAGGGTCGCCACAGCAACCTTGGCCCACAATTGCCAAGTCCGTCTCACCTCTTTTTTCGATTTTCCAGGCTTAAAGGGATAAAGCTTGTCGAAGTAAATCACGACGACGGCCATAATAGCACCAAGCTGAATAACGACATTAAACATCTCCATAAAGGCAGGGTTTTGATCCTTAAACTGAATAAAGTCTTGGATCAAAATCAAATGACCTGTACTTGAGATTGGAAGCCACTCGGTGACTCCTTCAACGATTCCAAAAAGAATCGCTTTTATCACTTCAATGATAAACATCTTCTTCTCCTAAACTTACATTTGCTATATTATAACACATTTCTAGCCATAGAACCAGATGCGCTTGCAAGGATGCATAGACTAAAAAAGTGAGGTAGATCCTACCTCACTTCTCTAAAATTGTAACTACAACTGTGGCTAGCTAGCACTTGTGCGACTCTAAAAAGCACCGAAGCCACCGCCACCACCGCCACCAGAGAAGCCACCACCAGAACTACCGCTTGAAGATACTGTAAAATGACTAGCAGTTGTCGCGGTCGTTCCATAAGTAGATAAGAGATGGCTGGAATGGATCAGATTACTACGAAATGGAGTGTAGACATAGGCATCCATACTTGGGTTATCCAAGTGGATTTGACGAAGCTTCATCACTTTACTTACTTGATCTGCAAAACCAAATAGAGTAGCATAGACTAATAAGCGATTCCATAAAACCAGCGATTGAACTTCTGCTTCTTCCAAATGAGCGATATCCCGCAACATATTACGGAAGCTATCCCAGTAATAGCGCTGTTCTGCACCGAGGTCCGTTGGGACTCCATCCCGTCGATAGAGGGTGAACTTCCCTTGGAAGGATGCTGGAAGAATCCACATCACCAACACATAGATCACACAAAAGATAGAGAGCCAATTCAAGATGAAATAAGCAATTAGACCGGCTACCAAAGCAATGCTCCATGCTGCCCATCCAAAGAAGAGGCACATACGGCCTGCACGTTCCTCCCCTGCCTCTAAAGGACGGTAGTAAGGAGAAAGGGCAAAGGTTTGGATCTTTTGTTGAACTGCCTGAGCGACACGAGAAATCGCTGCATCAATCCGATCTTGCGCTTGTTTTCCACGCTTGCGAATAGCATCTTGATCTTTTTCAGAGGCATATTTATAGAGAGAATCCGAAATTTCATAATCTGAAAACAAATCATCTGTTCTACAATATTTTTGAGAACCGAATGCTAGTCTAAGAAACTCGCGCTCAAATTCATCCAATGTATCTTCATTTTGAATGGTTAAAACTGTATGAGTGTCGTATTGCTCACAGATGATATTTTTTCGATCAATCAAATCAAGTAAGGTTGCTTGCACCAACTGATCAAATTTAAAGACGCCCCGAGCGTGTTTTTTGGTTGGAGAAATCTCATCTAGCTCTGTAGAGTATACAATCGAGGCCATTAGTAGAGGCGCAACGTCATTTGGAATCTCATACAAGCGGCTATTTTTGGGGAAAACTCTGGTAGAAGTCACAGATTGTATGAATCGATGACGATAATAAATAGCAAGAAGAAGGAAGAACAGAATAAGGATTGGGAGTAGGACCTTCATAAATAGGCGAATCCAGGTCCGTTTTTGAACAATTCCTGCTTCCGTCCGATGATAGTTGGACTCCTCCATCAAACCTGTATCGCGATAGGATTCCCCAAAGGAAGCTATATCCGATTTCCGCCAGTAAGCATAAATCTCAACACCTTCTTTTCGTTTCAGATTCTCTAGAGTAGCCTTATAGTTTGCTTCTTCTTTCTGAACAGTTGCCTCAGCCCCCATATAAGCCGTATGGATATTCAGTTCCGATTTTGAGGCAGCTGTGGCAAATTTCGGGATAACCTGTAACTCTACTTTTTTGACCTCTTGATCCCCATCACTGATTGGTTTCCAGTTCAATAATAGGATATCTTGGTGAACATAGAGCAGGTTTTTTAAGCGCCAGGTAACCTTTATCTTGACAGTATCCCCTGCACTTCCGCCGTTATAAATCTTTACCTGATAACCATCGCCTAAATTTTGAACTTCTGGTTCTTGCGACAGGGTTCTACCTTCCACTTCCACCAAAGGAGGAATTACTATTTCAAAACCTTGAGGCATTTTACCCGCACTTCCCAAGCTGACATATTGACCATTATAGGAAGTTGTAAAATGATAGACCAATTCTTCCTCATAGGTAGCATCATCCCAAGTTTCCAAGGTAAGAGTCCCCCGATAAGACTGAACCTCATAGGAAGGACCATCCGCTTTTACAAAACCTGTTATAAATAGACAGGCCATCACTGCCAATAGAACATACAGAATTTTTTTCATTTCCCCTATACTCCTTTGGTTTATTATAGCATTTTTTCATGAAAAGGTTATCAGGTTTGAAAAGTAGACCAATTTCCTGTACAATAAGATGATACTATTTATAAAGGAAGAGGAGACTACATGAAAAAAACAATTTATGCTCTCTTTATCGGACTACTTTTGTGTCTGGGAATGAGCCATATTGTCAAAGCAGATGAGTATCTCCGGATTGGAATGGAGGCTGCGTATGCTCCTTTCAACTGGACTCAAGAAGATGATTCAAATGGAGCCGTAAAGATTGATGGCACCAACCAATATGCCAACGGGTACGATGTTCAAATCGCCAAAAAAGTTGCTGAGGGACTAGGTAAAAAACCTCTGATCGTAAAAACATCTTGGAACGGACTAATTCCAGCCCTCACTTCTGGGAAAATCGATATGATCATCGCCGGGATGAGTCCTACTGCTGAGCGCAAAAAAGAGGTTGCCTTTTCTAATAGCTACTATACTAGTGAGCCAGTCATGCTGGTCCGCAAAGATGGAAACTATGCGAATGCCACTAGTTTAGATGACTTTAAGGATGCCAAGGTCACCTCTCAACAAGGGGTCTACCTCTACTCGCTCATCTCCCAACTCAAGGGTGCAAAACAAGAAACTGCAATGGGTGATTTCGCCCAGATGCGTCAAGCTTTAGAATCTGGTGTTATCGATGCCTATGTTTCTGAGCGTCCAGAAGCCTTGACAGCTGAGTCCGCTAATTCAAAATTTAAGATGATCCAATTCAAAAAAGGTTTTGAAGTTGGGGAAGAAGATGCGACCATCGCTATCGGGATGAAGAAGGGTGACGCTAGACTTGACCAAGTCAATGCGGCACTAGCGAAAATTTCATCTGAAGACCAAGTCAAACTCATGGATGATATGATCAAGAAGCAACCAGCTTCCAGCGATGCTAGCGATGATGAGCAGACTTTCTTCAGCCAAATGATGAAGATTTTGAAAGATAATGGCCCACAGTTCTTACGTGGAACTGGTATGACCCTCCTCATCTCCATGACAGGGACCATTGCTGGTTTGATTATCGGTTTGTTGATCGGTGTCTTCCGGACTGCGCCTATGTCTAAAAACAAGGCTCTCGCTGCCTTGCAAACATTCTTTGGTTGGTTCCTCAATGTCTACATTGAAATCTTCCGCGGAACTCCGATGATCGTTCAATCCATGGTTATTTTCTACGGTTCAGCCCAAGCCTTCAACATTTCCTTGGATCGTACCTGGGCCGCCATCTTTATTGTTTCGATCAATACAGGGGCTTATATGAGCGAGATTGTTCGTGGAGGAATCTTGGCAGTGGATACTGGTCAGTTTGAAGCAGCGACTGCTCTAGGAATGACCCATGGACAAACCATGCGCAAGGTCGTCCTTCCTCAAGTTATTCGCAATATCTTGCCAGCGACAGGGAATGAATTTGTCATTAACATCAAGGATACATCTGTCTTGAATGTTATCTCCGTGGTCGAACTTTACTTTACAGGAAATACGGTCGCAACTCAAAACTACCAATACTTCCCAACCTTTACTATTATTGCGGTTATTTACTTTATCCTGACTTTCACTATCACCCGTATCCTTCGTTACATCGAACGTCGCTTAGATTCTGATACCTATACTACAGGTGCCAATCAAATGCAAGTCAAAGAGGTGAAATAATGGCAGAAAAAATACTTGAAATCAAACACTTAAAAAAATCCTACGGTCAAAACGAAGTCTTGAAGGACATCTCTCTTTCTGTTGAGAAGGGCGAAGTGATCTCCATCATTGGGAGCTCTGGTAGTGGGAAATCTACCTTCCTTCGCTCCATCAATCTCTTAGAGACACCGACTGATGGAGAAATCCTCTACCGGGGGCAAAACGTTCTCGATCCTGATTACGATCTCACCCACTATCGGGAAAAATTGGGCATGGTGTTCCAAAGCTTCAATCTCTTTGAAAACCTGAATGTCTTAGAGAACACCATTGTCGCTCAGACAACTGTCCTAAAACGGGACCGAGAAACGGCAGAGAAAATTGCTAAAGCGAATTTAGAGAAAGTTGGTATGGGAGAACCTTATTGGGCTGCTCGTCCAAAACAACTTTCAGGAGGGCAAAAACAACGGGTCGCTATCGCTCGTGCTCTCTCTATGGATCCGGATGCTATTCTCTTCGATGAGCCAACCTCTGCTCTGGACCCTGAAATGGTCGGAGAAGTTCTTAAAATTATGCAAGACCTAGCCAAAGAAGGCTTAACCATGATCGTGGTCACCCACGAAATGGAATTTGCACGAGACGTCTCAAGTCGTGTTATCTTTATGGACAAGGGGGTCATCGCTGAACAAGGTGATCCAAAAGAAATCTTTACCAATCCAAAAGAAGAACGGACCAAAGAATTCTTACAACGTTTCTTAAACTAAAACAAACTCCCTCACTGGAAGTCCTTCCGATGAGGGAGTTTTTAAATACCATCAATTGAAAGTATGATTCCACACATAAACTTGTTAAAATCCTTTGATAGATATGAAGAAAGCTAGTGATACTTTCCTACGATATCCTGATTTATACTATATAAAAAGAAGGGAAGCTTTTTCCCTTCTTTTTTATATCTAAGTTTAATTTTCGAATTTTTGATGATTCTTATCATAAAAATCGATCAAGCCAAGCGCAGTTTCAAACGAAATGTTTTTCACTTTTGCACGACCTTGCGCAAGTGCAATGATAGACATTTCACGGGCGTTCGTTTCTTTACTGATACGATAGCCAGTGATCTTTTTATCACGTACCCAACCAACAACTGATTCCACTTTTTCGAAGTTCGATTTAGCCATGATTCTTCTCCTATATTATTATTTCCAATACTAATATAAAATTTTTTGCATATTTTGTCAACCATAATAGCTGAAAATACGAACAATTTTAAAAAAGTCAGATATTTTGTTATTTAGCTTTTAAAGCTGAGAGGATTTGGGTACGAATATTCTCTACACCATCCGGATTTGCTGGTAAGAAGAGGGTATTGGTGCCTTGTTTTTCTGCAAAGTTATTCAAAGTATCCAAATATTGGTTGGTCAAAAGAATCGACATAATCTGTTCTTCTGTCAAATTCACATTGGTGTCTTTCAATTCCTTGATAGAATCTGCCAAACCATCTACAATAGCCTTCCGTTGTTCTGCAATCCCGACCCCGTGAAGGCGATCTTTTTCAGCTTCCGCTTCGGCTGCAGTAACAATTTTAATCTTATCCGCTTCAGCCAATTCTTGGGCAGCCACACGTTTCCGTTGAGCAGCGTTGATCTCATTCATTGACTGCTTGACTTCAGCATCTGGTTCAACCTTGGTAATCAAGGTTTTTACAATGATATACCCGTAGGTTGACATTTCTTCAGCTACTTGTTTTTGAACCTCAAGGGCGATTTCATCCTTTTTCTCAAACAATTCATCCAAGGTCAACTTTGGAACAGATGAGCGCAGAGCATCTTCGATGTAAGATTTGATCTGAGCTTCTGGGCGCATCAATTTGTAGTAAGCATCCGTTACATTGTTTTCATTTACACGGTATTGTGTTGCGACATTCATGGTAACGAATACGTTATCTTGTGTCTTAGTTTCGACTACAATCTCGCTTTGTAAGAGACGCAATTGCACACGCGCAGCAATTTTATCGATACCAAATGGTGCACGGACATGAATCCCACTATTGCTGATCTTTTGATAGCGTCCAAAACGCTCAATAATTGCAACAGATTGTTGTTTCACCACATAGAGTGAGCTAATGAATACAGTAGCTCCAACTACTAGAATAGCCAATAGAAAAATCCAAATCATTTCCTGATTCTCCTTTATATTTTATTACTTTTTTAAGTGACTCTTTGTTAAAGAAGCCATCATACCAACATGTTATAGAGGGTTTCATTTCCATTTAGGTTAATGAAAGAAGGGTCAAATTGTTCAATCCGATTGATCAGACCTGCATAGTCATGCTTATCTGCCAAAGCAACCCCAATCAAGACTGGGCCAGTCCCCTTACTTGCTCGTTTGATGTACTCAAACCGCGTGATATCGTCATTTGGTCCTAAGATATCATTTACAAATTCTCGAAGAGCTCCTGGACGTTGCGGGAAGTTGACGATGAAGTAGTGTTTAATACCATCATAGATCAAAGCTCGCTCTTCCATCTCTGGCATCCGGTTAATATCATTGTTCCCCCCAGAAATCACACAGCAAATGGTCTTCCCTTTGATATACTCTCTCAACACTTCTAAAGCCGCTACACTGGCAGCTCCAGCTGGTTCTGCAACCAAGCCTTGCTTAGAATAAAGATCAATCAAGGTCTCAGAGATCAAGCCTTCGTTGACGCCAATCAAGGTCTCAACATTTTTTTTCGTTGCCTCATAAGTCAACTGGCCTACCTTTTGAACAGCAATCCCATCCGCAAATTTATCAATCTGTTTGAGTTTTACCGGGCCTCCAGCTTCAAAGGCTGCCTTCATCGACCGAGCCCCATCTGCTTCGATCCCAATAACCTCGATTTCCGGCGCTTGTTCCTTGATATAGGTGGATACTCCGGCGATGAGGCCTCCCCCACCAACTGGTACTAACACCGCATCGAAGGCAATGGATTCTTTCTTAGCTTCCTCTAGAATTTCGTAGGCTACAGTTCCTTGACCTGCTTGGACATTGGCATCATCAAATGGATCAATGAAGGTACAGTTTTTAAGCTCGGTATATTCCTGCGCCGCCTTAGAAGAAGCATCAAAAGTATCTCCTACTAATTTAATGGTCACATATTCTCCACCGAAGAAACGAACCTGGCTAATTTTTTGCTGAGGTGTTGTAATCGGCATAAAGATGGTCGCTGGGATTTTCATCTCCCGGCAGGTGTAGGCAACTCCTTGAGCGTGGTTCCCTGCTGAGGCACAGACTACTCCTCGCTCTCTCTCTTTCTCATTCAACTGAGAAATCGCGTAGTAGGCTCCACGAATCTTAAAGGAACGAACCCGCTGCGCATTTTCCTTCTTTAAGTAGATTTTCGCTCTATACTTTTCGGATAAATAATGATCATAATCTAAGGGAGTCTCAACAACCACGCCCTTTAAGACCTTGTGGGCTTTTATGATATCTTTCGATGTTATCATAGTCTTCCTCTTCTTCTCCTTATTTCATCTAATTATATCAAAAGACTGCAAAAATTTCAGCGCGTTTTCCAAATTTTCAGAAAAATCACCCAAAATGTTCGATATGGCACGTCTCTTCATACAGATTCTGCTAAATGGTTGAAAATACCTTCTAATCCATCTCTGCTATTGATGAAAAAGAAGTTGGGATTTCTCCCAACTTCACCATCACCTCATTAGTTATAGATTTTAAAGGCGTCGTCGTCATTTTTTCCAACGAATGGCATTGCTTTACGCAATTCAGCACCAACTTTTTCGATTTCAAGGTTAGCCGCTTGTTCACGGTAAGCAGTCAATTTTGGACGACCAGCTTTGTAGTCGTTCACAAAGTCGTTGGCGAATTTACCATTTTGGATATCCGCAAGAACGGCTTTCATGTTTTCTTTCACTTGCTCAGTGATGACACGTGGACCTGACACGTAGTCACCGTATTCAGCAGTGTTAGAGATTGATTGACGCATTTTCTTGAATCCACCTTCGTAGATCAAGTCAACGATAAGTTTCATTTCGTGAAGTACTTCAAAGTAAGCCAATTCTGGAGCGTATCCAGCTTCCGTCAAGACTTCAAAACCTGCTTCGATAAGGGCAGTCAAACCACCACAGAGAACGGCTTGTTCACCAAACAAATCTTCTTCAGTTTCTTCTTTGTATGTTGTTTCCAAAAGACCAACGCGGGCTGAACCAACACCTTTACACCAGTCCATGGCGATATCTTTAGCATTTCCTGTAGCATCTTGGTAGACAGCGTAAAGTGCAGGAACACCAAATCCTTCTTCATACGTACGACGTACCAAGTGACCAGGTCCTTTAGGCGCACACATGAAGACATCTACATCTGCAGGAACTTTGATGAATTCGAAGTGGATGTTGAAACCATGTGCAAATCCAACAGCATTACCAGCTTCCAAGTTTGGAGCAATTTCTGCTTCGTACAATTCTTGTTGGATTTCGTCTGGAGCCAAGATCATGATAACGTCAGCCAATTTAGTTGCTTCTGCTACTGTGTAAGTATCAAAGCCATCTTCTTTTGCTTTGTCAAAAGATTTACCTGGACGTACACCGATGATCACATCATGACCTGAGTCACGCAAGTTTTGTGCGTGGGCATGACCTTGTGAGCCATAACCGATCACGGCGATTTTTTTACCGTCAAGTGCTGCTACTTTTACATCTTTTTCGTATTCCATTTGAACTGCCATAGTTTTTTCTCTCTTTTCTATTTTTATTGCCTCTTAGGCTGTTTTAACAAATTTAGGTTGGATTTTAATCGCGGGTAAAGCCAGTTGCACCCGTCCGTGCGACATTTTTAATCCCATAAGGACGAATGACACGCAAGAGAGCTTCGTTCTTCTCTGCATTTCCTGTCATCTGCACGGTGATGGAGCTTGGAGCTACGTCTACCACAGTCGCGCGGAAGGGCTGGATAATAGCCAGCAATTCTGCCCGTTTCTCTGCTGGTGCAGAGACCTTGATCAGAATCACTTCACGCTCTAGGTGAGGTTTATCTGTAATGTCTCGGACGCGAATCACATCGACCTGGCGATTGAGTTGCTTGATGATTTGTTCGACTTCATCATGAGAGGCAACATCGATGATGATGGTAATCCGTGATACATTCGGATTTTCTGTTGCTCCTACTGAGATGCTCTCAATGTTGACTTGTCGTCTAGACAAGACACCGGTAAAGCGATTGAGAACCCCGGACCGGTTTTGAAGTTTGGCTGTTAACATTCTACGCATTAAACTTCACCCCCAACATCTCATGATTGCTCTTACCAGCTGGTACCATTGGTAAAACGTGTTCTTTCCGAGAAATGTCAATCTCGATGAACATTGGTACATCTTCGGTAATGACTTCCAAATCCTTCTCAAGGGTTTCGGGATTATCAAATTTGTAATTCTTAATCCCATAGGCTTGCGCCATCAATTGGAAGTCTGGCAAGGTTTCAAAGACGGACTCTGATGTTCGTCCATCATAGAAGGCTTCTTGCCACTGCCGAACCATCCCAAGTGAATGGTTATTGAGCATGATGACCTTGATCGGAATCTTGTAAACATTCAAGATTGCCAATTCTTGGTTGGTCATCTGGAAGCCACCATCTCCGACAAAGAGCACGACTTCTTTGTCTGGATTGGCAATCTTAGCACCAATTGCAGCTGGTACACCGAATCCCATAGTCCCTAAACCACCAGAAGTCACTAATTGCCGTTCGTTTTGATATGGGTAGTACTGAGCTGCCCACATTTGGTGTTGGCCAACGTCTGTCACGACGATGGCATCCCCCTTGGTCAACTCACCCACGCGTTCAATAACTGCTTGGGGTTGGACCACGCGTTCTTTCTTATCGTAAGAACGAACCCGGTTCTTATCTTTTGTGACCTTCTCGATCCATTTCTCCGTATTGTTGTGAACGACTGGCTCTGCCAACAACTGTTGTAGAGCTTTCTTCGCATCGCCAACAACGGGAATATCGACTGCAATGATTTTACCAATTTCTGCTGGGTCAATATCAATATGAGCGACTTTGGCATTCTTCGCAAAGGTCTTTGGATTTCCTGTCAGACGGTCATCGAAACGACAGCCAATACTGATCATGAAATCCGCTTCGGTCATGGCAATGTTGGCCGCAAAGGAACCGTGCATCCCACCCATTCCAAGGAAGAGAGAATGGTTTGTCGCAATCGTTCCCTGACCTAAAAGGCTAGTCACTACAGGGATCTGGTAGCGTTCTGCTAGGGCTACCAATTCTTCTGCCGCTTCCGCATAGCTAACGCCACCCCCAGCCAAAAGGACTGGTTTCTTAGCCTTGCCCAATTGCTTCAAGATTTTCTTAATCTGCAATTCATTTGGCTCAATGGTCGGCTGGTAACTTGGAATGTTGACTGCTGGGTTGAATATATAATCTGTTTCTAAGGCAGAGACATCTTTTGGAAGGTCAATGACGACAGGACCTGGACGACCAGTTGTCGCAATATGGACCGCTTCAGTAATAATCCGTGGAATATCTGCTGTCTCTCGTACTTGGTAGTTGTACTTGGTAATCGGCATGGTAATCCCAACAATATCTGCCTCTTGGAAGGCATCCTTCCCGATCCCAGAACGGTTGACCTGACCAGTAAACACAAGAAGAGGGACACTATCACTCATGGCATCAGCAATACCTGTAATGGCATTGGTTGCCCCAGGTCCACTAGTGACGACTGCGACACCCAACTTTCCAGTTGATTTGGCGTAGCCTTCAGCTTCATGCAAGCAACCTTGTTCATGTCGGCCAAGAATGTGTTTGATCCCTTTAAAACTATAAATAGCATCGTAAAGGGGCAAAACGGCTCCACCCGGGTACCCAAAAATGGTATCAATTCCAAGATCCCGAAGCGTTTCTAGCACAAGCTCTGAACCTGTCTTTGCAGTTTCTAAGGTAATTTTCTCCATGTCTCTCCTTTCTGTTTCTTTGATTATCAAATGAGCATGCTACTATCATACCATTTTTGGAAAATATTTCAAGGAAAAATCACAAATTTTCTGAATTTTCTATCCAAATCCGAATAATGAGATTTCTCCTGAAAAAAGAACAATCTAATCAAAAAAGTCTCTAGGAATCCTAGAAACTTTGCTTGCTTATAGCCAGCCCCTTTCTTGGGCGATCTTTGCTGCTTCCGTCCGATTTTCTGCATTCAACTTGGTCAGAATAGCCGACATGTAATTGCGGATAGTCCCGTTAGAGAGAAATAAACGATCAGCAATTTCTTGATTAGAAGCTCCCTTTGCAACTTCTTTTAGAACCGCCTGCTCCTGAGAACTTAGAGGATTGGGATGGGTCAGGATTCCCTCCATTAATTCAGGAGAATATTCTTTTTGCCCTGCCAAAACTGTATGCAGGGTCCCCATCAAGTCCGTGATGCGTCGCTCTTTTAGAACATAGGCATCGACTCCAGCCTTCAGGGCCCGCTCAAAGTAACCAGGTCTCTTAAAGGTGGTAACGATGACAACCTTGAGCTGGGGTTGTTGATTTTTGGCCCATTCCAACACTTCTAGCCCTGTTTTGATGGGCATCTCAATATCTAAGATAGCAATATCAACTGGATGTGTTTCGAGTAAGCGAATAGCTTCTTGCCCATCTCCAGCCTGCAAGACTTCTTCTACATCCTCTTGCAAAAGCAAGAGCTGACAGAGGGCATCGCGTAACATACTTTGGTCTTCAGCAACTAATAAGCGCATCTTATTTCCTTTCTTGATAGGGGATCCGTATTTCTATGCGGGTTGGCTTGTGACGACGACTGATCTCTAACTCTCCTCCCAATAAGGCAATCCGTTCGCGGATCGAGTGCAGATCCTTATCGGAAACTTTACTAAAGCCGATGCCATTGTCTTCTGCAACCATTTCTACACCTGTCTCGGTGGAGCAATAAGAGAGAAAGGCCTGCGTCGCTTTGGCATGTTTGATCATATTAGTGGCTAATTCCAGAGACACCATGGCCAGAGCAGACTCTAGGATCGGCGAGATGCTAGCTGTATCGAGCTCATTCTGAATCTCCACTTTGACTTGCGCCACTTCTAGCATTTGCTGGACAGTTTCTAGCTCTCTTGTCAGGGTTCGTTGCTTCAAGTTCTCCACAATCTCTCGGACTTGGTGCATGGACTCTTGACTGATAGCTTGAATCTCTTGCACCTGCTCCTGCGCCTTCTCAACCTGACCCAATGCTAAGAATTGATCAGCTAGGTCCGCCTTGACACTGAGCATGGCAAAGGTGTGTCCTAGACTGTCATGCAGATCGCGGCCAATCCGATGGCGCTCGTTTTCTGCCAACAAGAGATTGATCTGGGCATTTTGCTTGGCATGGTCAGCTTTCAACTCTTCCACCATCCGAATCCGAATCATGCCGTAGGTCATGGCATGGGTAAAAAAGAAAATAATGATTAAAAATACCCATTCATACTCCATCGCACTCTGTTTGAAAAAGATGGCCCCAAAAAGCAGGAATTGCGATAGAAAAACTGTCCAAAGATAGGGAGAGCGAAAATTGCGAATCTCAAAGTGATAGACCAATAGGTTGCTGATGAAGAAATAAAACCAAAAATAGTTGGCGTTAATAAAAAGAGTATTTCCTGCTACATAGGCTAGGAGGTATAGCCAACAAATCCAGGTCAGCTTTTTGTTTTCAGTAATCAAGACTCCTAGATAGGAAGCAATAAACAAGAGGGCTAAAAAGAAGTGCCAGTAGGGGACCTCCCCTAATAAAATAGAGATAAAGGGAAAGCCCATAAAGACTAGGCTAGCGTAAAACATATAATGGATACGCTTGAGTTTTTCAATCATGAACGAACCTCAGAATGACGACGATAAACAATGACAAGGGTAAACAAGACCAGGGTAAACAAGGTTAAATAGACACTAGCGAGAACATTGATCTGCCCCTTGTTTAAAAAGGTCTTGATCAGCTCCATCAATTGATAGGTTGGTAGGCATTTGCCGATGGCTTGCATCCATTCTGGAAAGAGGCTAATGGGCATCCAAAGGCCACCCATGACAGCGAGCCCCATGTAAAGGAGATTACCCACAACAGACATCAATTGACTAGAAGGAAGCAGGGTCAATACCAGACCCAAAGCCACAAACGCTAGGCTTCCTAGGATGAGAATAAAGGCCGACAAAATCCAATCTTGTAGGGACATATTCACATGGCGCACCACATGGCCCACGGTAAAGACAACTCCAATCGATAGGAGAAAATCGACAAAGAGACCCGCAACCTTTATTAGATAATATTCTACCATAGATACCGGGGTATGGCGCAAGACTTTTTGCCAATTGTTGAGTCGATCGGTTTCAAGAACTGTTGGAAAAGAAAAGATAGCCGTAGACATCATGGAAAAAGCCGTCATGGAGAGGAGATAATCCCTCATAAAGTGAGCGGGTGCCCCTGGTGTGTCCTGGTACATCCCTGAAAAGAAGAGATAAAAGGCCGTGGGCATCCCAATTGATAACAAGTAATAAATGGCTTGGCGTCGAGTCAAATGCCACTCAACCACGCCGAGAGCTTTCATGCGTTTCATCTTCTCTACCTACTTCCTTTGTATTTTCAAAAATAGAATCCAATAAACTTCGATTGGTCACCTCGATCTCTTGGATTGAACATCCTTCTTCCTGCAATCGCCTCCACAAACGATTGGCATCACCTGTCACAACCTGAAGGGCATCGGGTTTGACCGTCACTTGACCAATCCCTTCCATCTCGGCCACTAGAGCTTTGTAACGCAAGGGCAGGGTGAAATGTTTTTCTACCTCTTCGCTTCTCATAGCGAGAGGTGTCGTATCCCGAAGCAAATGTCCCTGATGCAAGACCAAAATCCGATCAGCTGTATGTTCTACTTCCTCGATGTAATGGGAAGAATAGACAATAGTCACACCTTGGTCCTTTAAATGCCCGACGATCTCCCAAAAGCGTTGGCGAGTGGAGGTATCCATGGCAGCCGTTGGCTCATCCAAAAACAGGAGACTGGGACGACCAATCAAGGTCAACACAAAGGATAAGAGACGCTTTTGCCCACCAGACAGCTTACTGGCTAATTGCTTCTTTTGTTCTGGAGTAAAACGCAATAAATCATCGATGGCATTGACCGTTAAAGGGTTGAGATAAATGGAGCGAAAGAAACTGATCAGTTCCTGCACGGTTAGCTTTTGCACGATGGCATTCTCTTGAGGGAGATAAGAGACACTAGCCTTTAACTGAGGATGACCAGGAGCTTTTCCCTCTACTTCAATAGTTCCAGAAGTCGCCTTCCTATCTCCTAGGAGGCAATCCATCAAGGTTGTCTTCCCTGCCCCGTTTGGCCCAATCAAGGCCAAGCAATCCCCTCTCTCGACTGTGAAAGAAAGATCTTCTAGAATCCCCTTTCCTTTGATACTTTTGTTCAAGTTCTCAACTCTAATGACACTCATGGGACTCTCCTTTCAACCAAATCTGGCCAGCTGGAATGATGACATAGACGACCAAGGTCACTCCCCAAACCGTTTGGAAAAACCAGCTAGGAAAATGGGCAGAAAACCAGCCCGTCATCATCTCAGTTACCCAAAGGAGCAAACACAAAACAGCTACCAATCCAATTTCAAGTTTCTTTTTCATTGCTCCATCTCCTTTTTAACAGCCTTGATCATCTTCAATCCTTCTTGGACCGCCCAGCTCATGATGCCAATCCCAGCAAATAATTCCCAAGGGAAATGGTAATAGAGACTATCATCCTTTGAAAAGATCAAATAGACGACCATCCCAACCACTGTTAACGTAAACACTTTATAGAACCATTGTTTCATTTTTCCTTACCTCTTACTTTCTGACTATATTATAGCAAAAGGAATAACTGCCCACTAGATGATTTTGTCACTGGCTCACATGACAAATGTCATGGAAAATAAAAAAAGGCCGGACAAGAGTCCGAGCCTATGGTGCTGGGGTTTCTTCTTTGAAACCATGGAGTTTTAATCCTGTGAAAACGGTCGATGCCTTGATGTCTTTCAGGTCACCGATACCAAGATCTTTAAAGTAAGATAAATCTTTAACCTTGTCCCAATCAATGGTTTCCATATCAACAGAGACTGTTGAGGCTAATTTTTTCTCTGGAGTGACCTTATATTCGATACTGAAGCCAGCTGTGTCTTTCAGAGCCTTGTATTCTGAATCTGACTGCAAACCTTCATTGATAATTTTTGTCATTTCTTCAGGACTTAGATTAGCTGAGTTAGTGGCAATTTTTTCTGGTAGGGCCGATAAAACATCTAACTTTAATTTCTGAACCTTATCACCTTTTGTCGTGATGGTGTAGCGATGTTGATTGCCATTGATTTCTGCAGTGAGAACCTTGGTTTCTTCCTTTGCCTCACTGGTAACAGTTTCACTTTTTTCTATCGAAGTAGTGGTTGAGCTTTTTGATGTTTCTGTGGACTGGGACTTAGTAGTACACCCTGTCATCACCAAAAGCAAAGCTCCTAAAAAGCAGATTACCTTTTTCATTTGCTTTTTTCTCCTATTTCTATTTTTCTAAAGTATAACATATCAAATAAAAATTGTCTAAAAACACCTATCTAATCGCTTTCATAAAGCTTTTTTTATCAAAAAAAGGGCCAAAAAATCATTTTTTGGCTCTTTTTCCTGCTATTTTTGAAATTTTTTGATTATTCAACGCTAAACAAATATGGGTAAACTGGTTGATTTCCTTGATGAATTTCGACTTCGACGTCCTCATATTTAGCCATCAAGTTTTGAGCCAAGTCATTGGCTACTTCTTCTTTACCATCTTCACCGATATAAATCGTGACAATTTCACTATCTTCGTCCAACATCTTGTCAAAGGTTGCTGTCAAGGTTTCCATCATATCTGGATTGGAAACGACGATCTTACCATCAACCATTCCAAGATTGTCGTTTTCATGGATTTCAAGACCATCAATAGTGGTATCACGAACGGCTGTCGTCACACTACCTGAAACAACATCTTCCAATGAAGCGCTCATGCGTTCGTAGTTTTCTTCGATCGACTTGCTCTCATCAAAGGCAAGAAGACTGGTCAATCCTTGAGGGATGGTCTTCGTCTCTACGACTGCTGCTGGTTGCTCAATGACTTCTGCTGCAGATTGAGCCGCCATCAAGATGTTCTTGTTGTTTGGCAAGATAATGATGTTGCGCGCATTCAACCCTTCAACAGCTTTGACAAAGTCTTCTGTTGAAGGGTTCATAGTTTGACCACCAGAGATGATGTAATCCACTCCTTGCGCTTTGAAGATATCCGCTAAACCGTCACCCGCAACGACTGCAATAATCGCATATTCTTTTGCTTCAGCTGGTTTCGCTTGACGTTCTTCTTTTTCAACTTGTGCTTCGTGCTGGTTGCGCATGTTGTCAACTTTTACTTTGACCAAGCTACCATATTTCAATCCTTCTTGCATAACAAGACCTGGATCTTCAGTATGGACATGGACTTTGACGATTTCATCATCGTTGACGACTAATAGAGAATCCCCAAGATTGTTCAAATAGTTACGGAATTCGTCGTAGTCAAAGTCTTTGACATAGGTTGGACCTTGCTTCAAAGCGACCATGATTTCTGTACAGTAACCAAAGGTGATATCTTCAGTTGCCACATGGCCCGCTACGGACTTGTGGTGCTCTGCGTTGATCATTTCTGACATGGTTGCTGGAGTCGCAACAAATTCTTCAGAAGCGATGAATTCTCCTGTCAAAGCTGATAGGAACCCTTCATAGATGAAGACTAAACCTTGACCACCAGAGTCCACCACACCGACTTCCTTCAATACTGGAAGCATATCTGGTGTTTTGGCAAGGGCTGTTTTAGCTCCTTCAAGGGCTGCACGCATGACTTCTACTGCATCATTGGTTGATTCTACTTTTTTCTTGGCACCGATGGCAGCACCGCGAGAAACGGTCAAAATGGTCCCTTCAACAGGCTTCATAACCGCTTTATAGGCTACTTCAACCCCTGCTTGGAAGGCTGCCGCAAGAGCTGCCCCATCCAATTCATCCTTGTCTTTGACGCTTTGAGAAAATCCGCGGAACAACTGAGAAGTAATAACTCCTGAGTTTCCACGCGCTCCCATCAAAAGCCCCTTCGCAAAGATATTTGCTGCTTCACCAACAGTTGAAGCAGAGCGATCGGCTACTTCTTTTGCACCATTTTCAATGGTCATCCCCATGTTGGTTCCAGTATCACCATCTGGTACAGGAAAAACGTTCAATGAATTGACATACTCGGCTTGTTTATTTAAGCGAGTAGCCCCTGCTTGGACCATTTCTTGAAATAAACTAGTTGTAATTTTAGACACGATTATTCTCCCACAATTTTAATGTTTTGGATATAGACGTTGACTGTATCCGTTGTGATTCCAAGTTGATTTTCTAAACTGAATTTGACACGCTCTTGAATATTTTTTGAGACTTCGCTAATCTTTGTACCATAGCTCAAAACAGTGTAAACATCAACCGCAATACTTCCTGCTTCCGCTGTTTTCACAACGACACCCTTAGAGTAGTTTTCCTTACCTAAGAGAGCTTGGAAATTATCTTTAATCGCGTTTTTGCTGGCCATCCCAACCACTCCAAAAATTTCAGTGGCTGCACCGCCTACAACAGTTGCGATGACATCATCGGTCAATTCAATTTGACCATCTTTTGTATTGATTTTTACTGTCATAATTTCTACCTCAAAAGTATTTTATATTCTATTTTACCATAAAAGAGGGCGCGTGTAAAAGGGATACACCTTTCTCCTATCGGTTGATACAAATGTCCAAAAAGAGGAAAAATGAAGAAAAAGAAAAGGGAGTGGGAAAGAACTCTGTAAAATAAAAAAAGTTGAAAAGGTTCCCCAAACCTTTTCAATTTTCCCACCCCCGCGCAGTTGATTAGGAAGTACGAATGTTTCAAACATGAGTAGTTCCAATCAACCACTGCGTCATACTACTATTCCTATCAAAAAGCGAAGGCTGGACACTTTATGCCCAGCCTTCTTTCTTTATTAAACGCGTTCTACTTTACCAGATTTCAATGCACGAGCTGAAGCCCAAACTTTTTTAGGTTTACCATCGATAAGGACAGTTACTTTTTGAAGGTTTGGTTTTACGGCACGTTTGGTTTGGTTCATCGCGTGTGAACGGTTGTTTCCTGATACAGTCTTACGACCAGTAAAATAACATACTTTAGCCATTCTGTTTTGCCTCCTATTAGATCTAATATTACGGATGTGCTAGCACCACATACCGTACTATATTACCAAAAAAACTTTCTCTTGGCAAGACCTTTGAATAAGTTTTTCTTAGATCGGCTTATGAAAAGGAATTCTCACCTACATAGATGATTTCTAGGTTCCCCAGTGAGACCTCTCCGACAATGTAAAAGTCTTTGCTGGTTAAATTGCTAGGATTTTCCTGGTGTTGGATAGCTGACAGAGAACTTTCTACATTGACATGAACCCGCCAGTCACTCGGGACATAGAGACTCAAACTTCCAAGGGAGACATCCACCGCAAACTGGGCTGACGGCCCTTCGATCCGGCAATTGTCAAAATAGATAGAAGCTTCTCCCAAACTCACATCCGCACTCCCACCCGTAAAATTCTGGTCATTCAAATACTTGGTCACTGTAGAGAAGGAAACATCGATGTCATTGCCAGCAGTTTGAGAAGATGTTCCTGCTGAGTAGGAGTTCCAAGTCGCTTTTGCTTTTTTGGAAGGCTTGAAGAGAATATTGAGACCGATCACCGCTAAAATAGAAGAAAAGATGACCACTGAATTGGATACTGGAAGAAAATGGTATTGGCCGTTAAGGGAGAAAAGGCCCAAAATCCCATATAGGAAGCCCCAACCAAAGTGGCGCTTCAAGAAACTAGAGAGGGAAAGGACTGCGAGCAAGACAACCCAAGCCAGCGTCCAGATACTGATCTCCCATTTTACAAAATAGCCTTGTAAGAGCACCAAAGCTGCTAGGAGGATTAAGAAAATCCCAATTAGTTTATTTTTCATTTTGTTACCTCATTTCCTTTAACCGTTCTTTTAAGAGTTGATAATAGTGTCGGGACACGTGTACCTGCTTATGGGTTTGATAAAAGTTTACTGTACTGGTTCCCGAAAAAGATTTTTCGATGGAATAAATCTGCTTGGTATTGACGATGGTCGACTTGGAGATGCGACAGAAAGCAATCGGCAAGAGCTCTTCCAATTCGTAGAGTTTTTGACGGACCTCATAAGCCTCTTCTTTTGTATGTCCATAGATCTTTTCACCATCTGTCTCAAAGAAGAGAATTTCTGAGACATCTACAAAGTACTCGCTTCGATCCTTGTAAAAGGTCAAGGGCGTCATTTTTTGCTCCAAGATCAACTGTTGCAAGCGGGCGACATCTTCCGTCAATCGAGGAGCCCGAATGATCATTTCTGGCTCATCCATCTGCGGATCTAATTCGATACGAACTTTCATAGGACTCCTTTCTTAACCTTTGTTAGTAACATTATAACAGGTGTTCGAAATCTTACAAGACCTTTTCGGTAAGTGGTTCTTTTCAGCCCCTAAGTGGTTCTTTCAGACAGCTAAAAAGGACTTGGTCTAAAGAAATCTCTTCATACCAAGCCCCTGGAACTAATAAAATTGGAAGCATTATTTTTCTTTTGGTGCGTCTGGAAAGAGAAAACCGAGACCAAGACAAGCCAAGACACCCGCAGTAATCACGACCCCATTTGAAATCGGAAGAAGGTCATAGATGGCATTGGCAATGATGAAACCAATGATGGCACAAATCAAGCTGGACTTGTAGTCTTTCTTAAGTGCATTTTCAAGAGTAAAGAAAGCAAACAAGACAACTGGAACCAAGGGCCAAAGATTGGCATCTATTTTCGGATATCCAATCATACTAAAGGTGATGACGGCAATAGCTGCAAGGATAAATCCAAACCCAATTAATTTTTTCATGATACTACCTCTTTTTGTAATGTTATCAGAAGACTGGCTTCTTTTGATAAACCTACTATAACAAATAGAGGCAAGTGTGACAAGGAAATCTGGATAAGTGGTCAAATTATCGGACTATCTGGTCATATGAACATGAATGAGCCAGATGAACTATTCATATTTAGGGGATAGGCCCTCTCCTTCATAAAACAATTAAAGTCTATGTCAATCGAGAAAACCAAAGATGAGTTTGAAAATTTTTATAATCATTTGGTACAAATTTTGGTACAAAAAGTGATTCGACATCAAAAAAAGCCCGTCACAATAGGCTTTTTCTTGTATCATTTGATGCCGAATGCAGGGATCGAACCTGTGACCTACGCGTTACGAGTGCGTTGCTCTACCAACTGAGCTAATTCGGCGATTACCCCTATAGTATAGCACTCTAAGAACGGATGTCAAGGGATTTTAGTTGATCTTTTTAATCAAAATCTGACAAGGATTTTTAAGATCCCATAGTTGAGGAAAAATCTCTAATTTTTTAAAACCAAGACTGCGATAAAAGACATTTGTTCGGTCATAATCTTTATTTGAACCTTCTGCGACTGTTTTGACCTGTAGGTAGTCCACTTGTTTGACTGCTTCTCTTTCTATAGTCGTAATTAATTCCCTTCCAATTCCTTGACCTTGGAATGATTTTTTCACGCCTAGACAATCAATCTCTGCACAATCTTCACTCGAATATGATAAGCTTATAAACCCTACTACATCACTTTCTTGATAAGCAGCCCAAACTCGTAAATCCTTAGCTCCTTCAATGTAGGCTTGCGTGCTTTCTGGTATTCCAAACCATTCTGGCAAATCCTTTAAAACCTCAGCGACAACTGCCATTTTTTGCTTTTCATCCTTAACTTCTTTAATAACAAGCATCATAAGTTCCTTTCTTGATTTTAGTCTTACTTTAGCTCTTACGAACCTGCACTTTCGTATGCATCTAATCCCCTATCCCAGAGTTTCAGAGAGATGCAAAAGAAGATAATAGAAATCAGAAGCAAACCACCAATATTAAAGAGTCCATCCTTGCCCTGCAAGAAATAGCTGGCAGGATAGTAGGCCGTAAAGGCGAAAGGTACAATAAAGCTAATTAACCAACGAAGGAGCGAATTGTAAATGGAAATCGGGTACTTGGCAAAATCATTAAACATATAGAAAATGTAAATCATGGCACCTGACTGCTTGGTCCAAAAAGCGATGCTAGCTGTAGCAATTTTCAAGGAAGTATAAATCAAGGTCGCAAAAGGAATACAAACTAGGAAAAGCAGGAATTTGGGAAGAGTCCAAGCAATGCTAGTCACTGTTGTTCCCAATAGAATGCCACCTACCAATAGCTCACCCAAGGCATCAATCTGAAAGGTCTCAACGAGGATGTGAAAGAGAGGATTGATAGGACGAGTCAGATACTTGTCAAACTCCCCTTTTCGAACTAAGCGTTGACCTAGTGCCCAGAGATTGTCAAAAAAGAGGTGATCTAATCCCTTTGGAATTAAGGAAAATCCATAGATAAAGGCAATCTCTTGAAAGGTCCAACCTTCTAGCGAGGGGATGTGTTGAAAGAGTACATTGAGAAACAAGAGGTTTAGGCCTTGAGTCAGAAAGACTCCCAACACACCAACCACAAAATCAACTTTGTATTCCATGATTTGCTTGATGTATTGTCTAATAAAAATCAGATGCATGCGTTGATATTTTTTCATACTAACCTCCCTGAATGGTGATAAATGACTGGACTCGTTTCCAAATCAACTGAGACAAGCCCACCATCACTATAAGCCAGAAAAGCTGAAGCAAAAGTGCTTGAAGAATCTGACTGGCATCGTATTTCCCAACAATGATCATAACCGGAGTGTAAATCAAGTATGAAAATGGCAAGAAGGAGAGAATATCTGAAACCACCTTTGGAAAAAACGTCAAGGGAATCAAACTGCCAGACATAAAGGCCACTATTGAAGTCTTGAGTAGATTGGAACCCCATAAATTTTTAAACACAAAGGCTGAAAAACCAAAACAGATATTAAAGAAAAAGTTAATCAGATAAGCCAGAGTCAAGCTAAAGAGATAAAGGACAGTTAATCCCAGCACTTCTACAATCCCTTGACCAGATAAGATTTTCATCAAAACAATGACACTTAAAAATGGCAGTCCAACAGAGATAAAAATCAACCACTTGGAACCAAGCTCGGTGAAAAGATAAGAGGTCGAAAAATGGACTGGTCTCAGCAAGCGCATGATAATAGAGCCATCTTTTACCTCATCACCAATCGTAAAGGAGCTATCAGACCTGGTCAAAAGATTGGTCACAAAACTCATGATGATGTAGAGGGTGATATCCGCCATACTGAAGCCCTGAATCAAAGGCTCCTGGGAGGAGTCAAAGACAGCCTTCCAGAGATAGAAAGCGACAAAAGCCCCCATGACATCACCAATCCGATAAAGAATAAAGTTGACTCGATAGCTAATCAACTCCTGAATCCCTGCATTGATAAAGGGTTTATAACGTCTCCACAATTTGACCATCTTAGAGCTCCTTTCGATAGAAGCGACGGATAATATCTTCAATATCTGTATCTACCATCTTCAAATCACGAACTTCAAAATCAGATAAGGTTTGCTTGATAATATTAGCCGACTGGTAGTGGGAACTATCGAATTCAATATTGAGAGTATTTCCTTGTCTATCAATGGACATATCAGGCAAGCCCTCATAATGAGAGACTAGATGATTTTGACCTGGCGTCAGGTCAAAGGAGAGAGTCTTCATCTTTCCAAAGGTCTCCTTGAGCTGGCTAACCGTTCCATCAAAAATCTCTTGCCCCTTATCAATCATAAAAATCCGATCACAGAGTTGCTCAATATCACTCAAATCATGAGTAGTCAAGAGAATAGTTGTCTCTTCCTCCTGATTAATCTGAGTAATGGCCCGACGAATGTTGTCCTTGACCGACACATCCAAACCAATAGTCGGCTCATCTAAAAAGAGAACTTTGGGATTGTGAAGCAAGGAAGCCGCAATATCCGCCCGCATCCGTTGACCTAGTGAAAGAGTCCGCACAGGATCCTTGATAAATTCCTTCAAATCCAAAACTTCATTCAAAAAGTCCATGCGCTTATGGAAAAGCGAGTCCGGTACATCATAGATCTCTTTCAAGACCGTGTAGGTCTCTTGCAGAGCCAAATCCCACCATAGCTGGGTGCGTTGTCCGAAAACGACTCCAATATCCTTGACATAATCTTGGCGATTATCCTGGGGAATCTTGCCGTTAATCCGACAAAAGCCAGATGTGGGCTTCAAAATTCCTGTCAGCATTTTGATGGTGGTTGACTTCCCAGCACCATTTGCCCCGATAAATCCTAAAATCTGCCCTTTTGGAACTTCAAAAGTTAAATCCTTGACCGCTTCAAATGTCTGCTTTTCAGGATGAATAAAGGAGCGCAAGGCTCCCTTTAACCCCGGCTCCTTAACTGTCTTCACAAAATTTTTCTGAAGATGTTGCACTTCTATCATTGCCATATCTATCTCCCTATCGTAAGAAGCAACATTGTATTTTTGACTACAAATATTCTAAATCCTTACTTTCTACACTTACTCAATATTATTACAGAAGGCTTTATACCAACCTATTATAATCCAATAAAAAAAGGAATGCAAGCGTTTGCTTATAGATTATGAAATTAGAGATTTCTCTCTTAAAATGAAACTTTTAATCAAAAATTCTGTTAAATAGTTTCCTTAAGACACCAAAAAACCTGCCCTTAGGGGCAGGCTTATTGTTAAGAAAAAGAATTTTTTTAATCGAGAAAATTAACGATTCTACTGTTAATCCTTCAGCATTTAATTATTATCATCAGTCTCAATGGATTTTTAAGCCCTCAATTATTCTCTAAAAATTCTTTAATACGAGAAACAATAGCATCGCTTTGATAATGATAGAGGTCGTGAGGCGCATCTATATAGTCGACTTGAACATTAGACTGGTCGCTTGCAAATCTCTCTGCATAACGTTGCCACTCTGATTGGCTAAAGGTCGTGCCTTCACTGTTAGAAACCAGGAGTAAGGCTGGAATTTTCGGATTAATGCTAGATGGAACTTTCTTGGCATTTTCCTTTGCCAAACGGGATTCATGAAGCATGGCTTGTGACATCAACTGCTTATATGCTAGTAATTTATATTGTTGTCGTTCAGTTTCAGTCAGAGTTGGATTTTTTATATAAAAGGACTCTGGGAAATAACGGAGCAGGCCAATCTTACTCGTCCAATAGGCTAAGGTTATGAGAGTTGGGTGTTCTTTTAAATCTTCATAACTCGCTGGCAAGGCCCAATCCAGACCAATCAAAGCCTTCACTTCATTCGGATATTTCTCTTGCCAAGCAAGACTCTCTAAACTAGCCATAGAATGCGAAATAATCACATAAGGACCTGAAACATGGGCTTGCGCCAAAGCTTGACGGGTCTCAGAAAGGACCTCCATCACATCTCTTGAACGATCACTATCTTCACTAAAACCATATCCCGCTCGCTCTACGACGACTACTTTGTATTTTTTGGATAGAAGATCTGATAGATTCTTAAAGTCTAGGATAGGGGAAGCGATGCCAGCACCTGAAAGTAACACGATTGTTTCAGGCCCTTCTCCAGTAATCGAGACATTCATTCGATGTCCATTGACTGTAACTTGTTTACCAATGGGTGTGAGAAGCTTACTTTCATTTCGTAAACTGAATTGATGAAAAACAAATGTAGCACCTAAAAAGAGCAGGAGAAAGCCACAAACGATCCAGCTCCACAGTTTGAATTTTTTCATAGGCATATTGTACAAAAATTAACCCCTAGAAGCAACCTTTCCCAAACAAAAAACAAGATCCACATGGGACCTTGCTGTATTAAAACGTTATCCATCATTTAACGAGTCCTAGTAATTCTTCATAACTAGAAACAACGCCATAAATATATTGATCACTAATCAGTCCAGCTTCAATTAATGCTCTAAAATGCACTTTTGCACACTCTATCTTTTCTTTTTCAGATTGTTTCAACTGAAGACTAGACATCGATCCTTTAGTCTCTGCCACAAAGTAAATATGTTTCACACTTCCTTCACGAAAGGCTATTGCCCAGTCAGGGTTGTAATCACCAAGAGGTGTAGAAATACGAAATTTTCCAGGTAGTTTCACATACACACGAACATCTTCATACTGTTCCAAGGATTCTTTAAACTTACGCTCGATATCTGAATCAACCTTTACAAAGTTATAAATACCTTTTTTCGATTCTAGTAAATGTTCATCTGAAAGTTTCGCAGTTTCTGCATTATCATAGAATAAATCCATACCATATTCATCTTCTAAAATATTGTATTGAATATGCTTGATGATTTGAGCTGCCTTTTGCTCATTAATCAACTTCGATATTTTTAAAATAAATTCTTCTGGGTTTTGTTTAAACTTTTCAAACTTATCAACTTGAATCTTACTCAAAATTTCTGCTACTACCTTACGAGTTAGACCTGTATGATCTGCTACTTCTCCTAACAAATCATACTGAGTTGTAATTTGACTATTTTCGACATACTCCTGAGAACGAGCATTTTCTCCCACATCTAGTTTCAAACCTTCTTTTGTCATTTGATCTGCACTGGCTTGGGTAATATTGTACACTGGTTGACTGACCACTAGCTTCTCATTAATATAAGCAACAGACTGCTCTATTAGCTCAGTATCATCAAAAGTAACTTGATAAGCTGTTTTACGATTAATCTGATTCCAAAGTGACAAGAATTCTTTTCGAGCAATATTTTCTTTATTCACTTCATTAGAGAACTGTACCGTTGTATTGTTTGCATTTTCAATCTCATATTTTCCAGGTTGGTAAATACTTTCTAGGACTTCAACAACTTGTTTCTCATATCCCGGAAGTGTATCTGATAAGTTCAATTGATTATTTTCCTTGGCAGTAAAATAATTTGCAGTCAGTTGACCTTTCTTATCAATATAACCCTGACTAATCAAATCATACTGAATGGACTCTGCTTGTTCTTTAGTAATCCTGATCTTTTCTCCTGCTTCGTTTTCGATTACTTTATTTTCAAATAAGGCAACATCAACTTTTACAGGGCGATCAGCTAACAACTCTTTCAACTCTGCTTGTAGCCCACGCGCAAATTGATCATAGCTTTCATTTGCAATGATAGTCAATTTGTTGATCTCATGGACTTCACTCTTTAAAAGTTCCAAATCTTGACGTACACCATCTTGATCCACTGCTAAACGCATCCCACGGCCAATTTCTTGTCGTTTCCGAGTCTCTGCAGAAGACTGCTTGAGAGTACAGATTTGAAATACATTGGGATTATCCCAACCTTCTTTTAAGGCTGAATGCGAGAATAGAAAGCGTACTGGTTCCTCGAAACTCAACAAACGTTCCTTATCTTTCATGATCAAATCATAGGCATCTTTATCGTTTGATGAATTGCTTTTCTTTTCACTAGCAGATTTGTAATCCACAAAAATCGTCTTATCTGACTTCTTCACCTTATCGACTGAAAAGTAACCCGCATGAACTGCATTGCCATCAAGATGAGATTCCAAATAACGATAATAAGAAGAAGGTTCTTGATTCTGTATTAACTGTCTAACTTGACTTTCATACTCTTCTTCAAAGATTTGAGCATACTCCCCATTGTGAGGATCATTTTGAGCATCATATTGCTTATATTTTGCAACCTCATCAATGAAGAATAAAGAAAGCACCTTGATTCCACGACTATATAGTCTACTTTCCTTCTCTAGGTGACTCTTAATGGTCTCACGAATTTGAATTCTTCGCATGCTAGACTCATCCACTTCACCCATGACCTCTCCAACATATAATTCCTGCGTCGCACCGACCTGGATTTTATTGTCTCTTGCATTAAATTGACTCAACGTCATGCCTTGATAAGAAGATAGATTACCCGATTCAGCATATAGATCAAAAGGGTCTTCAACGATTCTTGTTTTACGTTTCACGCCCGACTGAGTTCTTACCTCGAACTCAATCTTAGCTTTTGGAGAACCGGATTTCTGAGGAAGAATTTCTTGTAAATACAGATATCCTTGCGTCCCAGTAGCTCCAGCTTGTTCGATAGCCTTCACCGCAATCTTCTTAACCAATTTTTGATTATAGGCATCCATTGCATCCAATCGATAAACCATATCATGCTTTTCTTTATGAGTAGCTGAGTAGCGAAGAGTAAAGAGAGGCTTAAAGTCTTTTAGTCGTTCTTTGGTCTGCTTGCCTTCAACAGACTGGGGCTCGTCAATAATCATGATTGGGTTCATGGCTGCTAATACGTCAATTGGACGACGCCAGCGAAAACTTTCCTGCTCTGCATGGATCCGTCTGGCATCTTTCCCTTTGGCATTAAAAGCTTGGGAGTTGATGACCATGATTTGGAGGTCCGATGAGTTAGCAAAACTATCCAAATCTCCTAAACGTGAAGAATCATAAACAAAATATCTCGGCTGTTTCCCATACTCATCCTGAAAATGAGTTTTCATGATTTCTAAAGACTTAAGAACTCCCTCACGTATGGCGACACTTGGAACAACAATGACAAACTTGAGCCAGCCATAGCGTTTATTTAACTCCATAATAGTACGGATATAGGTATAGGTTTTCCCCGTCCCTGTCTCCATTTCTATAGAGAAATTGTAGGCTGAACGACCTGCAACCATATCGACCGAAAGGCTTTCAGAAGGTCGTAATCCAAAACGAGTTTGTACGGCATGAACATTTCTTCGAATAGCTTCCTGGTCCAATTGAATCGGAGCATTTCGATAGGCATCCAATACCAAATCCACCTCATCTGACTTTTGACGACCTGGATCAGCCATATATTTGATTCCAGTTTGTTTGGTCTGGCCTTGAAATAAATCTGCAATAGCACTAACCGCATCCAATTGAAATTGTTGTTCTTTAAATTGTAGTTTCATAATTTATTTTCTTCAATTCTTATCTTTTTCCAGTAATTATAAAGTACAATCACTTAATTAAATTATTTCAAATATCATGAATCTTAATTAATATATCCCTTTGATATTTCCTATTTAGTTTATTACTAATAATCTTAGCTACCATGTAGATGGTTTATGTGCAATAGCGTACTCTATTAATTCTTCCATTTTACTTTGAATATCTTCATAAACATACTTTGAAGTAGAGAATGGAGAATTATAGCAACGGACATAACTTGATAACGATTTGCCAGTTCGAGATAATGCAAAATCATCAAATGGATTTCTTCCCTGATTACTTTGGTTTCCAAATCTATCCTTTAAATTATGAATATATATTCCTACGATTCCTTTATTCAACTCAATCGCTTTTTCAATTTCATAGTTGATCCATTTACGTCCAGCAGTTTTTTCACCAATCAAAACAACCACACATGAACGCTTTGCCATTTGACTATCTATCCATAATTTTATCATTGCATCAGATTTTAATTTTACTTCTTCCCAATCATTATCAGAAAAAGTAGAATCACCTGATACTATACCCATATTTCTAACTTGAGATGCTCGCCAGTTATCATTGCTATAATGGAAGCTAAAAAATACTTGTCTTTTCATAATTTCCTCACTTATCTAACAACAACTATAAGAATCAATGTAGAAATAACTATTAAACCATAGGTATACTTTAAAATTGGACGAAAAAGTGTTATCAGAAGATCTCCCTCTTCTCTTTTTGGAGTCATTCTAAAATCTGTTTCTTTATCACTTAATCTTACTTCATCGTATAAACGTCTATATTGTCGTTCTAATAGCAAGTAATAAGCATCATGAAACCAAAACAATATAGTTACAAACAAAATTAAAAGAAGTATATACCACATGCTAGTATTACTAAACCAAAATGCAAATAAGGCACCTATGGAAGTGAACGACCATCCTTTAACGACAAAAGAATTCTTACCCATCCGTTCAATGATAGCTTGTATCATCTCTAAATGTTTTACTTTGTGTTCACTCATATCCTACACTACCTTCACTTTCGTATTAGGTGATAATTCTTTGAAGATTTCACTAACATTTATTTTATCTGCTGAATTGGCAAATGAGCTATCACGGAAAACCGCACGGAGTGGTTGTGCTTGAGCAATGTGTCGGATGACTTCTTCCGATATATCATCTTCAAAGCAGGCCATAAGGGAACCCTGATCTACATCAAAGACTTCTGTTCCTGCTACTTTCTTCAAATCAATCGCTAAGGACAATTCCATCCCCCATGTCAACATAACTTGGAAGAGCAAATCAAGTCCAGTACGATTTTCTTTGATATTGGATACACTATCAAAAAGCTCCCCTTGGATAAACTGATCTGGTCGAGCAGAAACATCTTTAAAATTAGAAGAGTCTAGTTTGTAAGCCTTAAATCCAAAGTCCTGCTTGCCAACCAACTCTGGGTGTTCTTCCTGAATCTTAGCAGCAACACGACGAATCCGCTCACGTGAAATTTGGTCAATGGTTTCATAGCCCGCTTCTTTGGCAGCAGACTTATCAGCTACTTCCTCATCTAAAGTACACAAGATAAACTTACGATTTCCCCCATCTTCCGCATTCAGTTGCACGACTGCGTCAGCTGTGGTTCCAGAGCCACCGAAGAAATCTAGAATTAACGAATGTTCTCTAGTAGAAATTTGCAACAATCGTTTAATTAATAAAGCCGGTTTTGAATAATCGAATATCCCCTTGTTATCCATTAGCTCATCTAATTGTTTCTTAGAAGATGATGTATCTCCTGCAAATTTTCTGCTAAAGATTGTAGTTGGAACTAAACCATCCTGTGCGTCTGATAGAAACCTCTTTATCATTGGATAACTATCACCATCTCCCCAGTATATCTCATTATTTGCTATTTTTTCCTTTATTGTTTCTTCACTAAAAGCCCAGTATCTATCTTTTGGTCTTGATAAAACGATACCATTTGGCTTGGTAATCTTATAGTCAGCATTGTACTGATTATGAGCTGTAATTGGATCCAGTTTCCATGGACCTTTTGGATGATTATCAGGATTTTTATATGCACTCTCTCCCTCTCGAGGTAATAATACTCTATCCCAATTTTCCTTATGCTTAGCAATTGCTATTATATGCTCATGGCTCGTTGAAAAATATTTAGCTGAGTTTTTACGAGTATGCACTTTCTCCCAAACAATATTAGCTAAAAAGTTCTCCTCCCCAAATATCTCGTCACACATGACTTTTAGGTTCGCTTGTTCATTATCGTCGATAGAGATAAAGATGACACCCGAATCCTTGAGGAGATTGCGCGCTAGACGGAGACGTGGATACATCATATTGAGCCAGTCTGAGTGGTAACGAGCCGAACTCTTTTCATTTTTAGTGAGACCGACAACCTGGCGTCCTTCTTCATCCAAGAGCTCCATTTCTTCTTTCAACTCTTCATCTGTTTTTTGGAACTTATCAGAGTATACAAAGTCTTTCCCTGTATTATAGGGTGGATCGATATAGATCATATCGATTTTTCCTAGGTAGGACTCTTGTAAGATTTTCAAGACTTCTAGGTTATCCCCAGTTATGAAAATATTTTCACTCTTATCAAAGACAACACTCTCATCAAGGTCTGGTCGCAAGGTTTTAGTCGTTGGTCGTCCAGCTTCTGCGATGGCTTCGCGCTTTCCAACCCAGGTAAATTCATAGGACTCTCGCCCATCCACAATTTCTTCTGATAAAAACTGTTTTAGCTTCTCAAAGTCAATTGCAGGGCGAAGTCTTCCGTGTTCATCTCTTTTTTCTGTTAAGACTTCTGGAAAGAGTTGACCAATTTTTGAAATATTATCTGTGAAAACATCTTTGGAGCCTACTTTTAAAAGATCGAGGCCGGTATGTTCGCCTTTGTATTGTTCTGTAGTCATATGTAACCTTTCTTATAATGGTTTCTGTATACTTGTCTATGGTATACAAGTAATCCCTATTTTAATTCTTGAATCTGTTTAAGAACTGCCTGGTAGTCTTTCTTTACTTCCATCTGCTTTCTCATCGATTTTTCTGTATACATTTGTTTCTTAAGACGTTGAGCTTGCTTCTCCAGTTTTTCTAGTTGTTCCGTCAGCTCAACCGACTCTTTCAAGTTATCTCCCAACTTACTTTGAAGCTGGTCTTTCCCTGTTTCTTTAATCAGCATTTCATAGACTTGGTCTAAGTCATTGCCTTCAAATTGGATCTGGCAATCCTCTTGTGTACGGAAACGACGGACAATTTTGAAATGTCTTCCATCTTTTTCTTGTGGCAGAGCTTCCTTGTAATGAATCAAGAGTTCATCCTTTTCTGAAGAAAATTTAAAAACAAAGACTGTATAAAGACCAAGTCGTTCATCTAGTTTTTCTAGCAAACTGGTAGTGAACTCTTGCTGATTGAGGTGAATTTCTAAGACCATGATCTGCTTAACGGTATTTCCCTCAGGAATATTTGTCGTTTGCGAGTCTATTTGATGGGTGATTTGAATGAGTTGAATCTGATCTCGTAGTTCTTGCTTTTCCTGTTTTGTCAGAGCTAGGTTATCAAAGAAATCACGATTGCCCTTCTTATGGGGTCTGTAGAGCACATGAGGAGTTGGCAAACAAGTATAATCAGGAAACTGTATCATAACTCTCTCCTTTTAGCAGGGCAAAGAAACAAATCAGTTCAAAGTCATCCATCCCCTCAATACTGGTATTCATCAAATTAACCATTCCAAAATTGAAGAGTGCATCCATAGTAGACAGTTGTTCTTGTTCCATCAGTTGCTCAATAGCCTGTTGTAGTAGCTTGGAATATCCAGACATCTCTTTCCCGTCTTTTGTTTGACGGTTATACTGATTCACTAGAGATTGCAATGGTTGCGTCTTGCCACGGCATAGACTTCCCAATAGATCCAAAATCTTTTTGCTCTCTTCCGGAGAAACTACTAATTCACCTGCACTATTTACATAGAGAATATAATATGGATGAAGTTGATTCTTCTGATTCTTACCTCTAAGTTCGTCTTTATTTTTTAAAACAAAGATTGCTCCTTCTGCTTCCTTATTCTCAACTGACAAGATAGCTTGCAGTCCTTTTGGTACTTTTTCCAATTCAGGATGGCTTTCGAGATACTTCAGAAGATCCATTCGATAGTCTTCCAATCCTAGATCCATAATGGAAATCCCTTCACTCATCTCTTCTAAGTCGACAACTTCATTTCTAAGACGCTCTAGTTGTTTCTTACGGTAGTTATTGTCTTCTATCTCTTCACTAGAAAGAACATTATCATCTGCTGTAGATGTGAGAACAGATATTTTCATACGTGATTCAACACGAGATTTAAGATCGATGTATTCATCTAACTCGATATTTGGCCAAAAGTTTACAAGCTGAATAAACTTATTTTTGCTACCAATTCGATCCACGCGGCCAAAGCGTTGAATGATCCGAACAGGATTCCAATGGATATCATAATTGACCATCATGTCAGCGTCCTGCAGGTTTTGTCCTTCAGAGATGACATCTGTTGCAATCAAAACATCAATCTCTCTTTGATCATCTGGAAATAGGAGATTCCTATCTTTTGATTGTGGTGAAAATACGTCAAAAGTGAATTGAGGTCTCGATGGTTCGTTTTTAGCGTTGTTTCAAATCCTTTTGTACCAGAAATTTGTGCTGTATGAAGTCCGTATTTATCTAGTACATATTGGCTAATATGTTTATAGAGATAATTAGTGGTCGTCGCAAAGGCAGAAAAGATAATGAGTTTTTTGTTGCCTTCATTGATTGGATGAGTCATTTTTTCGTCAATCAGCTGATAAAGTGCTTGCAATTTTTTATCTTCGACAGGAGTGATTTGATCGATCAGTTCTTCTAATTCCAGCAAAATTGCTTGATCTTTCTCTAACTCTAATTTCCAAGTGCGATAATCCATATCTTTCAAAGCAATTCTATTCTTCTTCCCGATAAAGACATCCAAGTTGCTATCTTCTATATCGAAATCATCTTCATTTAAGACAGGCACTCCAGATAAAGCATCTAAACCAGTTTCCTCATATGTTGAAATAGCTTTTAAAGTCTCATCTACATACGATTTAACGACATCGATCAAGGTATAACGAAAAGCTGCAACAGAACTTTCTAAGCGTTTAAGCAGATTGATCATCATCAGCTTTTTCATCCCCGACTCACGACCCAGTTGAGTAAGGTTGGCTTTATTCCCTGCCAATGTTATTTCGTATTTCTCACGCTTTGAGGGATAGATATAAAGTGAAGGTTGGTAAATGGTTAACTGTAACTGATCTAACAACTGGTATAACTTTTTATAGGTCACATCTAGATCCGACACTGTCAAATCAGGTTCAAAGTTTCTTGGTTTCAGACGTTCTGGAAAATCTCCAATCACTTTTCGATCATAAAATTCTCGGATGTGTTTACGACTACGAGCAATCGTCACACTATCCAGAACTTTAAAGAAATCAAAGTCTAAGGTCGATAATAGTTTATCTGTCGTTCGCTCTTCAGCTGGTAAGTCTGCCCATTTATTATAGGCTAACTGGGCATTCCGAAAAATATCATTAATGGACGACTGTGTATCTAATTTTCCATCTATCTGCTCTACATCCCCTTCATAGGCTAAAGCGATTTGATTTTTTAGATCATTAAATCGATTATTAACTGGAGTAGCTGATAACATCAGTACCTTAGTAGGAACACCCGATTTGATAATTCGATTCATTAATCGGCTGTAACGATTTTCACGTCCCTCCGCTTGATCACTTTCACTGGATCCACCATTACGGAAATTATGAGACTCATCAATAACCACTAAGTCATAATTCTCCCATTTATTTAAGGCAAGGTCAATACCATTCGAAGTCCCTTTATCTCGACTTAAATCTGTATGATATAAAACATCATAAATGAGATGTCGATCATAGATAGGATTATTGACATAGTCATGTCGGTACATGTTCCAGTTATTTTCTAACTTTTTCGGACACAAGACCAAAATCCGTTTTCCACGATAGGCATAGTAAGTCATAACCGCTAAAGCTGTAAAAGTTTTTCCTAACCCCACCGAATCTGCTAAGATACAGCCGTTATACTTTTCAAGTTTTGAAATGATTGATTTTACTGCATCTTGTTGGAAATCGTAAAGAAGATTCCACAACTTGGTATTTTTATAGCCTACCTGTTCATTTGGGGTATAATCATCATTGATATCCTCAAGAAATTCACTAAAGAGGTTATAGAGCATGACATAGTAGAGAAATTCAGGGGAATGTTCTTTATGAGCTAAATTGAGAGTTTCCAAGAACTCTTCTGTCACATCCCGAAAATACTCATCATTTTGCCAGAAACTTTCAAATTCATCTAGATAGGATAAACTCAATGGAGCATGGTAGATATTCCGTGTCGTTTTGAACAAAGAAGAATCATAGCCCAATTCCTTTCGATCAAAGTTTTTAAGGCGATCCACAGCAACAGTATCATCATCCGTTTCTATCCGCATACCATTTGGCATCTCATCGGTTTCAATGTTGATAGATTTAAAACGAGCCTTTTTCCTAATCCATTCAGCACATTCTCTAGCGATCGCTTTTTGAGTTAATTCATTCATTAACTTCAGCTCATAACGTCCACCAAAAATAGACTGCTCTCGTTCTTTTTTAGGGATCGTATATTCACGATATCCAACTCTCGTCTCATCAGTCACAAAGGTTGGATTTGTAAAGATAAATTTCAACTCCTCGATCGTTTCAAGTTCTTCCTTTAACTGTTGAAAGGCAAACATCGAAAAAGTTGCAGCAGCAATCTTCACCTTGCTTCCAGGCTTTATTTCTTTCTTTAATTCATCTCCTAGACGAATACTCCGATTATCAATTTCCATCATAATCTCCTAATATTAACTCAACAATTTAATTATATCATGTAAAAACTATATTGGCCCTTCAAACTAAAAATTATTACTAGAAATGAGTAAATTGTTTTGTTTACAATAAACACTTTTCCAAATAAGAGAACAAAAAAAGACCTACCCTTACGGATAAGCCTTCTTACATGTTTATTTCTTTATTCAATCACTTGGCTTTCTGCTACTTTCTTGTACCAATGAGCCGATTTCTTTGGATAGCGTTCTTGCGTTTCAAAGTCTACATAGAAGAGACCATAGCGTTTTTCGTAACCATTAGACCAAGAGAAGACATCCATGAGGGACCAGATGAAGTAACCTTTGACATTGGCTCCATCCGCAATCGCATCAGACAATACTTCCAAGTGTTGTTTCACATAATCAATCCGGCCATCGTCATAAACCGTATTGTCCACAAACTCATCTTTGTATCCCAGCCCGTTTTCGGTGATGTAGATTTTCTTATAGTTTGGATAATCCGCCTTCACACGCATGATCTGATCATATAGCCCTTGAGGATAAATGATCCAGTCCCAGTCAGTGCGAGGTACATAGTCAGGAGCTACACGACGACCAACACCTTTAATTTGGTACTTAGAGCTTCCTTTTTCCCCTTTACCGTTATGGATGATTTCAGTTTCACCATCAAATGCTTCCATCCAATCACTCATGTAGTAGTTAATTCCAAGGAAGTCATTCAGGTCTTTAGCTGCTTCAAGTGCCACAAAGTCTTCGTCTCGAAGATCCAACTCACCACCATTAACTGAAAGGATGTGGTTTACGCCTTCCATGGTTTTATCGGAATAGTGTCCAAGGTAGGTTGCATCTAGAATAAACTTGTTATGGATGATATCTTCCAATTCAGCCGCCCGAACGTCTGCTGGATTTTCTGGATCCAACGGATACTTAGTTGGAAGAGCGTGCACAACTCCAATTTCACCTTCATACCCTTTGTCTTTATACAATTTCACAGCTCGGGCATGCGAAACCATCATATTGTGGTGTGATTGGAAAACTTTGGCAAGGTCATACTGAATCCCTGGAGGGAATTTTCCTACTAAGTATTGACCATCACCGATTGGGCCAATTTCATTAAAGGTTGTCCAATAGTTGACTTCTGGGAATTCTTCAAAACAGAAGGCAGCATAATCTACGAAGTGTTCGATATTTTCACGATTTAAGAAGTCTCCATTTGAGTGAAGAGCTTCAGGAGTATCAAAGTGATGAAGAGTAACGAAAGGTTCTACATGGCGTTCATGACATTCTGCAAATAACTTATGATAGAATTCTACCCCTTTCGGATTTACTTCACCATAACCAGTTGGGAAAATACGTGACCAAGCAATGGAAATCCGAATACCATTGACACCGTATTCTTCAGCTAATTGAAGATCTACTGGATACTTATGGTAGAAATCACTAGCAGGTTCTGCTGTATACCAATAATTATCAGCTAAGTATTTGTCCCAAGCAACAGGACCTTTGCCGTCTGTATGAGTAGCTCCTTCTGCCTGGTAGGCAGCTGTGGCACCACCAAATATAAAATCTTTAGGAAGTGTTTTTGTCATTTTTTCACCTATTTCTTATTTGGATCAAATGAAAAGTGAGAGGAGAGGAGCTAGTGAGCCATCCATCTCCATCTCACTTTTTAGTTCTTATTCTTCAAACTGCGCTTGAACAAAGGCTAGAGCACCTTGTCCATCGCGTGTCAATTTAATGTACTGAGCACCTTCTGTCTTCGCCAATTTGATACCCAATTTATCTGTTTCAGCCTTCATGTCTTCGAAGTTGGAAGCAACCTGAGGCGCCAAGATAACAAGGTCAAATTCTGGCAACATTTCACGGTGAGCACCGTAGCCACCGGCTGCCGCTTTAACTGGAACTTTATACTCTTCTGCGGCTTTATTCAAAGCATTGGCAAGAAGACCACTTGTTCCTCCACCCGCACAAAGAACGAGGACGTTTGTTTCTTCAGTAATGGTATTTTCAGCTGGTGCATCTTCAACACCTGCTTTTTCAAGAATAGCGTCTGCTTTAGCAGTGTTAAAGTTTGCAGCGACTTTTTCTTTCAAATCATCATTTGCTTTACCAGAGCGCTCTTCTTCAAGAATTTGCTCATCGTAAACCTTCACAAATGGGTAGTAAATAACCACGTCTACTACTACTAGAAGAGCTGCAAGGATGAAGGAGAGAACTTGGAAGTTTGTACCAAGGACAATCCCCAAAGGTCCAGGAGTAACCCATGGAAGGTTAGCCGTGAAGGAGTTCATTCCCAAGGTATCAACAAAGAATTTGAAGATCCAAACGTTGGCAATTGGTGCAAAAATGAATGGAATAAAGAAGATCGGATTCAATACGATAGGTGCACCAAACAAGATTGGTTCGTTTACACCGAAGAATGTAGGAACAACAGAAGCACGTCCGATTGCACGGTTCCGTTCTGATTTACACAACCACATGAATAGGAAGGGAACAATCAAGGTTGCTCCAGTTCCACCCATGGTAACGATAAACATTTGAGTACCAGAAGTAATAACCTTATCTGCATGTTGACCAGCTTGAGACAGAGCCAAGTTGGCATCGATATTTGCGTAAGTGATCGCTGCAATCGCAGGCTCTACGATAGAAGGGCCGTGGATTCCCACAAACCAGAAGAAAGCATACGCACCAAAAATAAGCGTGATTCCAAGATAGCCATCTGCTGCTGAGAAGAGAGGTGCAAGGAGAGTACCAATAGATTCAGCTACTGTTACACCCAGACTTCCCTTCACAATCAATTCAAGTCCATAAAGGAGAACAACAGATACAGTGAATGGGATCAAGTCTTTAAATACTTGAGAGATATTTGGTGGAACTTCGTCTGGCATGCGAATAGTCACATTATTTTTCACGCAGACCTTATAAACATTAACAGTGACAAAGGCTGCGATAAAGGCTGTCAAAAGACCTTTTGTTCCCATGAAAGCAGTCAGAAAACCACCTTCCTTAGCAGGTTCAGCTGCCATTAGAAGGAAACCAACCATAGATGCCAACATGGTTGACAAGAAGTTGATCTGGTTTGTTGCAGGTAAATCACGGTTGACAGAATCTGTCAAAGCTTTGGCTGTGGTTCCACCTACGAAGAAAGCCAGAATTCCCATCGAATAGCTATAAGGTGTCATCAAGAAATTCTCAATTTCTTTTGACCAATGGAAGCCCCACGCATTTGGAACATAGGCAATCAAGATAAAGATAGATGAGAATAAGATGACTGGCATCCCTGCGATAAACCCATCACGGATGGCACGCAAATATTTATTACGAGAAATCTTCTCGAAGAAAGGTTTTCCTTTCTCAATCAATTCAATTAATTTATGCATTATTTTACTCCTCTTTTGTATAGTTCAATGAGATGATGAATCACATCTTTTAATAGGATTGTTGTCATTAAGTGGTCCTGCCCATGCATCATGGTAATGCTGTAGGGGAGGTCTTCTCCTGCTGCTTCTTGCGCTAGCATAGTTGTTTGAGATTTGTGAGCCTCTGCGATACAGCTTCCTGCTTCTTCTACCAAGCTTTCAGCCTGAGCGAATTCACCCTTTTCAGCCGCCTTAAGGGCTTCCAAGAGTTTAGAGCGAGCATCCCCTGCATACGCAACGATTTCGAAACCTAGTAATGTCATTTCTTCTTTGGTCATGACCAATTCCTCCAATTTGAATTTCTTAATATTTAAAAGTTGTTACAATAAGCGTTGAATGTGTAAGACCAGATAGACCCGTTCACTCTTGTACAAGTCAACCCCGGTCTCCCTAGAAATTACATCATAAATCTTGGAACCAATCTCAAAAGCTAATGGATAAGAACTTTTGATATGTTCCTCCATATCTAAAAGCGATTGATTATCATTGCGATTGCGATCTAGGTAATCCAAGAAGTAGTTGAGATGAATCATGAACCGATCATAAAAATTGTTGTTGGCTTCAGTCCGTTTGATTGAATAACTATTCAGAACCTCTTCCACGCCTTTTAAGATTTCTTTGCGTTGGTCCATGGAATCTACGACTTCTACTTCATTTTCACCTTCTGCGTTGATGAAGTGATACGCAATGCGAGTAACCTCATCTTCGGGGAAGCTAGTCGTGAGCTTATCCCGATAAATATCAACTGCCTCTTTAGCAATCTCAAAAGCCACTGGATAGTTTTCTGAGATATCCAAAAGATTACTTTCCTTATACCTACCTTGAGTCACTGCCTGGTAAGAGCAAAACATGTGGTCGGTCAAGGTCACATAGATATATTCTTGAACAGGGTAGTGATACTTTTTGCTCAAGTAATCAATCATCTCGTAGGTCACTGTGATGAAGTCTAAAGGAACGTCTTTTAGCAGGGTCATAAAGTTCTCTCTGGATTCCTCTGTTTTCATCCGAAAGAGTTTTTCTACCTTTTCTTTTGGAACTAGGTCACCCTTCTTTTTCCCAAAAACAATTCCTTTTCCAATGACAATCAGTTCTTCCCCTTTGTCATTTCTCACCAGAGCAACATTGTGATTGAGTGGATTTAAAATCCGATACATGGTACTCTCCTTACTAGTTTATTCAAGGTTTGAGGTATAAAAAATGATCACAAATGAGATTAGAGAGAGTCTTCCCTAATTCATCTGTGATCATGCGTAATCTAACTTACTAACACTCACCTTGTATTCACTTATGGATTAAGTATAGCACACGCTTTTGTTTTTGTAAACCCTTTCTTAACAACTTTTTAACTTTTTTGTTTTTTCCTAACAAATAGCTGTTTATAGCTGTCTTCTCTGGGCTCTTCAAGGAAATTCGAACGCCCATCGTTAAAGGAGTGGTCTACACTGTTAAATACGCTCTTTCCAAGAAGTTGCGACTTGGTCTAAGACTTCGTTAAGCTCTTCAATGTTGCGACGACCTTCGGTACGGAGCCATTCACGAGCTGCTGCTTCGCCATTCTTGATGTAGGCTTCTACAGATCCAGCCCAAGTTGCTCGGCCACAGAGGACTCCATTGAAGTTCGCGCCTGCTTCATGGGCAAAGACAAGGGTTTCTTGGAAGAGTTTGGCAGAAACACCTGCACTCAAGTAGATGTATGGAAGGTTGGTTGCTTCTTCTTGTTCTTTAAAGAAGGCTGCCGCTTCTTCACGGCTATGAACGATTTCACCATCGCCAAAACCTTCAACGTATTTAACATTGACTGGAACTTCTACCTTCAAGACATCGATGTTAAAGCGTGGGTCTGAGAAGACTTTCATAGCTTCGATGACCTTGCGAGGTTTTACTTTCGCATATTCTACAGATCCGGCATCCGCGATTTTTTCATCATAAGCCAAGATTTCAAGGAAGAATGGAATTTCTTCTGCAGCACATTCTGAACCGATGCGTTCGATGTAAGCTTGTTTTTCTTGGTTGAGTTCTTCTGCACTATCCACATCATAGTAGAGCAAGAATTTCACTGCATCTGCACCCTGTTCTTTGATGCGTTTAGCTGACCAAAGGTTGAGGCAGTCTGGCAAACGCTTGGTGCTAGAAGTGTCGTAGCCTGTTTTTTCATAAGCCAACAAGAGACCTGCTTCTGCATCCAAGACCTTAGTCGCTGGAAGGCCATACTCAGGGTCCAAGAGCATAGAAGATGCGAATGGTGTCAATTCTTCAGCCACCAAGACCTTCAATTCTTCCATTTGAGCTACTGTTGGTTCTGTGTCTTGATATTGAGCCATGAGGCGTTTCAAGGCACCACGTTGGTCAAAGGCCAAGGCTGAGATCACACCCTCTTTGGTGCTCAATTTTTCTAAATAGTTGCGTTTTTGTTCTGTTAATACCATCTTATACCTCTTTTACA
>NZ_JVKU01000004.1:0-5643 GCF_001072385.1 Streptococcus sp. 343_SSPC
GAGTCGAACCTCTAACCGCCTGATTCGTAGTCAGGTACTCTATCCAGTTGAGCTAAGGGTGCTTCTTCTCCAACCTAAGTCTATGCCGAGGACCGGAATCGAACCGGTACGATCGTTACCAATCGCAGGATTTTAAGTCCTGTGCGTCTGCCAGTTCCGCCACCCCGGCCTCCTCAAGCGAACGACGGGATTCGAACCCGCGACCCCCACCTTGGCAAGGTGGTGTTCTACCACTGAACTACGTTCGCATCTGTTTCTTTATATAAAAAAATGCCGGCTACATGACTTGAACACGCGACCCTCTGATTACAAATCAGATGCTCTACCAACTGAGCTAAGCCGGCTCATTATTATTCTCTTATGCGGGTTAAGGGACTTGAACCCCCACGCCGTAAAGCGCCAGATCCTAAATCTGGTGCGTCTGCCAATTCCGCCAAACCCGCTATAATGACCCGTACTGGGCTCGAACCAGTGACCCATTGATTAAAAGTCAATTGCTCTACCAACTGAGCTAACGAGTCGTATCATTATCTGCTAGAAACTACGTTTCTACGGTCCCGACGGGAATCGAACCCGCGATCTTCGCCGTGACAGGGCGACGTGATAACCGCTACACTACGGGACCTATGGGAGTTAACGGGATCGAACCGCTGACCCTCTGCTTGTAAGGCAGATGCTCTCCCAGCTGAGCTAAACTCCCAAAAAAGGAAGTCTTTTAACTTCCTATCTTGCTAAGCGACTACCATATCTCACAGGGGGCAACCCCCAACTACTTCCGGCGTTCTAGGGCTTAACTTCTGTGTTCGGCATGGGTACAGGTGTATCTCCTAGGCTATCGTCACTTAACTCTGAATGATGAACATTCAAAATTGAATACCTATATTCTAACAAAATTTAAACCAGCTGTAAATATCCTCAGTTACTTTTTGGATAAGTCCTCGAGCTATTAGTATTAGTCCGCTCCATTGCTCACACAACTTCCACTCCTAACCTATCTACCTGATCTTCTCTCAGGGCTCTTACTAACATATAGTTATGGGAAATCTCATCTTGAGGTGGGTTTCACACTTAGATGCTTTCAGCGTTTATCCCTTCCCTACATAGCTACCCAGCGATGCCTCTGGCGAGACAACTGGTACACCAGCGGTAAGTCCACTCTGGTCCTCTCGTACTAGGAGCAGATCCTCTCAAATTTCCTACGCCCGCGACGGATAGGGACCGAACTGTCTCACGACGTTCTGAACCCAGCTCGCGTGCCGCTTTAATGGGCGAACAGCCCAACCCTTGGGACCGACTACAGCCCCAGGATGCGACGAGCCGACATCGAGGTGCCAAACCTCCCCGTCGATGTGAACTCTTGGGGGAGATAAGCCTGTTATCCCCAGGGTAGCTTTTATCCGTTGAGCGATGGCCCTTCCATACGGAACCACCGGATCACTAAGCCCGACTTTCGTCCCTGCTCGAGTTGTAGCTCTCGCAGTCAAGCTCCCTTATACCTTTACACTCTGCGAATGATTTCCAACCATTCTGAGGGAACCTTTGGGCGCCTCCGTTACCTTTTAGGAGGCGACCGCCCCAGTCAAACTGCCCGTCAGACACTGTCTCCGATAGGGATCACCTATCCGGGTTAGAGTGGCCATAACACAAGGGTAGTATCCCAACAACGCCTCCATCGAAACTGGCGTCCCGATCTCTATGGCTCCTACCTATCCTGTACATGTGGCACAGACACTCAATATCAAACTGCAGTAAAGCTCCATGGGGTCTTTCCGTCCTGTCGCGGGTAACCTGCATCTTCACAGGTACTAAAATTTCACCGAGTCTCTCGTTGAGACAGTGCCCAAATCATTACGCCTTTCGTGCGGGTCGGAACTTACCCGACAAGGAATTTCGCTACCTTAGGACCGTTATAGTTACGGCCGCCGTTTACTGGGGCTTCAATTCATACCTTCGCTTACGCTAAGCACTCCTCTTAACCTTCCAGCACCGGGCAGGCGTCACCCCCTATACATCATCTTACGATTTAGCAGAGAGCTGTGTTTTTGATAAACAGTTGCTTGGGCCTATTCACTGCGGCTGACCGAAGTCAGCACCCCTTCTCCCGAAGTTACGGGGTCATTTTGCCGAGTTCCTTAACGAGAGTTCTCTCGCTCACCTGAGGCTACTCGCCTCGACTACCTGTGTCGGTTTGCGGTACGGGTAGAGTATGTTTAACGCTAGAAGCTTTTCTTGGCAGTGTGACATCACTAACTTCGCTACTAAACTTCGCTCCCCATCACAGCTCAATGTTATTGAACTAAGCATTTAACTCAATTCACACCTCACTGCTTAGACGTGCACTTCCAATCGCACGCTTTAGTTAGCCTACTGCGTCCCTCCATCACTACATACTCTAGTACAGGAATATCAACCTGTTGTCCATCGGATACACCTTTCGGTCTCTCCTTAGGTCCCGACTAACCCAGGGCGGACGAGCCTTCCCCTGGAAACCTTAGTCTTACGGTGGACAGGATTCTCACCTGTCTTTCGCTACTCATACCGGCATTCTCACTTCTATGCGTTCCAGCACTCCTCACGGTATACCTTCTTCACACATAGAACGCTCTCCTACCATACCATTAAAGGTATCCACAGCTTCGGTAAATTGTTTTAGCCCCGGTACATTTTCGGCGCAGGGTCACTCGACTAGTGAGCTATTACGCACTCTTTGAATGAATAGCTGCTTCTAAGCTAACATCCTAGTTGTCTGTGCAACCCCACATCCTTTTCCACTTAACAATTATTTTGGGACCTTAGCTGGTGGTCTGGGCTGTTTCCCTTTCGACTACGGATCTTAGCACTCGCAGTCTGACTGCCGACCATAATTCATTGGCATTCGGAGTTTATCTGAGATTGGTAATCCGGGATGGACCCCTCACCCAAACAGTGCTCTACCTCCAAGAATCTTAATGTCGACGCTAGCCCTAAAGCTATTTCGGAGAGAACCAGCTATCTCCAAGTTCGTTTGGAATTTCTCCGCTACCCACAAGTCATCCAAGCACTTTTCAACGTGCCCTGGTTCGGTCCTCCAGTGCGTTTTACCGCACCTTCAACCTGCTCATGGGTAGGTCACATGGTTTCGGGTCTACGACATAATACTAAGACGCCCTATTCAGACTCGGTTTCCCTACGGCTCCGTCTCTTCAACTTAACCTCGCATCATATCGTAACTCGCCGGTTCATTCTACAAAAGGCACGCTCTCACCCATTAACGGGCTCGAACTTGTTGTAGGCACACGGTTTCAGGTTCTATTTCACTCCCCTCCCGGGGTGCTTTTCACCTTTCCCTCACGGTACTGGTTCACTATCGGTCACTAGGGAGTATTTAGGGTTGGGAGATGGTCCTCCCAGATTCCGACGAGATTCCACGTGTCTCGCCGTACTCAGGATACTGCTAGGTATAAAGACTATTTAAAATACGAGGCTGTTACTCTCTTTGGCCTACCTTCCCAGGTAGTTCTTCTATAATCTTTAAGTCCACATTGCAGTCCTACAACCCCGAAGAGTAAACTCTTCGGTTTGCCCTCCTGCCGTTTCGCTCGCCGCTACTAAGGCAATCGCTTTTGCTTTCTCTTCCTGCAGCTACTTAGATGTTTCAGTTCACTGCGTCTTCCTCCTCATATCCTTAACAGATATGGGTAACAGGTATTACCTGCTGGGTTCCCCCATTCGGACACCCCCGGATCTAAGCTTACTTACAGCTCCCCGAGGCATTTCGTCGTTTGTCACGTCCTTCTTCGGCTCCTAGTGCCAAGGCATCCACCGTGCGCCCTTATTAACTTAACCTTATTAACCTAATTTCTTAAAAAATTAGAAAACTCATTAAATATTCACAGCGTTTTCGGTTTATTTTCTTGTTACTATTTGATATAGATATTCAATTTTCAATGTTCATCCTTGGTGATCTCTCACCAATGGAGCCTAGCGGGATCGAACCGCTGACCTCCTGCGTGCAAAGCAGGCGCTCTCCCAGCTGAGCTAAGGCCCCACAAGACCTCTCAAAACTAAACAAGACGAACGTGCAGGTTTCCTTATCCTTAGAAAGGAGGTGATCCAGCCGCACCTTCCGATACGGCTACCTTGTTACGACTTCACCCCAATCATCTATCCCACCTTAGGCGGCTGGCTCCTAAAAGGTTACCTCACCGACTTCGGGTGTTACAAACTCTCGTGGTGTGACGGGCGGTGTGTACAAGGCCCGGGAACGTATTCACCGCGGCGTGCTGATCCGCGATTACTAGCGATTCCGACTTCATGTAGGCGAGTTGCAGCCTACAATCCGAACTGAGACTGGCTTTAAGAGATTAGCTTGCCGTCACCGACTTGCGACTCGTTGTACCAGCCATTGTAGCACGTGTGTAGCCCAGGTCATAAGGGGCATGATGATTTGACGTCATCCCCACCTTCCTCCGGTTTATTACCGGCAGTCTCGCTAGAGTGCCCAACTGAATGATGGCAACTAACAATAGGGGTTGCGCTCGTTGCGGGACTTAACCCAACATCTCACGACACGAGCTGACGACAACCATGCACCACCTGTCACCTCTGTCCCGAAGGAAAGCTCTATCTCTAGAGCGGTCAGAGGGATGTCAAGACCTGGTAAGGTTCTTCGCGTTGCTTCGAATTAAACCACATGCTCCACCGCTTGTGCGGGCCCCCGTCAATTCCTTTGAGTTTCAACCTTGCGGTCGTACTCCCCAGGCGGAGTGCTTAATGCGTTAGCTGCGGCACTGAGTCCCGGAAAGGACCCAACACCTAGCACTCATCGTTTACGGCGTGGACTACCAGGGTATCTAATCCTGTTTGCTCCCCACGCTTTCGAGCCTCAGCGTCAGTTACAAGCCAGAGAGCCGCTTTCGCCACCGGTGTTCCTCCATATATCTACGCATTTCACCGCTACACATGGAATTCCACTCTCCCCTCTTGCACTCAAGTTAAACAGTTTCCAAAGCGTACTATGGTTAAGCCACAGCCTTTAACTTCAGACTTATCTAACCGCCTGCGCTCGCTTTACGCCCAATAAATCCGGATAACGCTCGGGACCTACGTATTACCGCGGCTGCTGGCACGTAGTTAGCCGTCCCTTTCTGGTAAGATACCGTCACAGTGTGAACTTTCCACTCTCACACTCGTTCTTCTCTTACAACAGAGCTTTACGATCCGAAAACCTTCTTCACTCACGCGGCGTTGCTCGGTCAGACTTCCGTCCATTGCCGAAGATTCCCTACTGCTGCCTCCCGTAGGAGTCTGGGCCGTGTCTCAGTCCCAGTGTGGCCGATCACCCTCTCAGGTCGGCTATGTATCGTCGCCTTGGTGAGCCGTTACCTCACCAACTAGCTAATACAACGCAGGTCCATCTGGTAGTGGAGCAATTGCCCCTTTCAAGCAGATATCATGCAATATCTACTGTTATGCGGTATTAGCTATCGTTTCCAATAGTTATCCCCCGCTACCAGGCAGGTTACCTACGCGTTACTCACCCGTTCGCAACTCATCCGGAAAGAGCAAGCTCCTTCCTTCAGCGTTCTACTTGCATGTATTAGGCACGCCGCCAGCGTTCATCCTGAGCCAGGATCAAACTCTCATTAAAATAATTGTTTGTCT
>NZ_JVKU01000005.1:0-95936 GCF_001072385.1 Streptococcus sp. 343_SSPC
ACTGCGTCTTGCTCAACAATCCAAAAATAATTGAGAGGCTAGGACTTTTGTCCCAGCCTCTTTTCTTATTTTCTTTTCTTTTGAGGAAACAAGGGAAGACCTAAGGAAGCCATCTTCTCCGCCGGCACCTTCATGCCATCCTTAATCCACTTGGCTAGGACAGAGACAATGGCTGAGCTGAGGAAGGAATTCAAATAACTAGCTGGTCCTTGTGAGGATTTCTGACTTTTACTCCTCTTTTCTAGAAATTCATAAACAGCCTTGGTGAGCAGTTTCTCAAAATTATAATCGACGGCCAAGCTGATAATGCGGGCTTCCTTCTTGGCCTCTTTAAAGAGATAGACCCAAATCTGGTACAAATCGGTCTTAAAATTATAGCCTTCTAAAGACTTGGTAATCTTCGAAACAGTTGATTGGAAGATGGATTCGAGCAATTCTTCTTTTGACTCATAATTTCGGTAAAAAGCTGCACGAGAAACGCCTGCTCTCTCCACCAATTCTGAAATGGTAATTTTTTTCAAGTCCTTTTTATCCAACAACTGAAGCAAGGAAATCTCCAAGGATTCCCGTGTGATGGCATTACTTTCTTGATTGGATCGCTTTAGGTTCGCTAAGGATTTTTCTGATATCTTTCTTTCTGCCATAACACTTACTTTCTATCTGTATCATCTGAATGTATCTGCTTTCAGAGAATGCAACTTCATGATATAATTGTAAAAAAAGACTAACTACTTGTCAATGTACAATTTTTTACATTTTGAGGTAATAAAAATGAAATGGAAAATTATTGCAGATTCTGGCTGTGATTATCGTACTTATGAAAGTGCTGCACCAGATACTAGCTTTGTTTCAGTTCCCCTTACCATCCAGATTGGTGAGACCATCTATACAGACGACGCCAACTTGGATACAGACAAAATGATGGAAGATATGTATGCTACTACTACTGCTTCCAAATCAGCTTGTCCTAGTCCCGATGACTATATGAAAGCCTTCGAGGGGGCTGATAATATCATCGTTGTTACCATCACTGGTACTTTGTCTGGAAGCCACAATAGTGCTCAGGTCGCAAAAAAACTTTATCTAGAAGACCATCCTGCAACCAATATCCATGTGATTGATAGTTTATCAGCTGGGGGTGAAGTGGACCTCCTCGTCCGCAAACTCCATCAACTCATCGCTCAAGACCTTGACTTTGATCAAGTGGTCGAAGTCATCACTAAATACCAAGAAAAAACCAAACTGATTTTTGTACTGGCTAAGGTCGATAATTTGGTTAAAAATGGTCGACTTAATAAAATTATCGGAACGGTTGTCGGCCTCTTAAACATCCGTATGGTCGGCCAAGCTAGCGATACTGGAACCCTTGAGCTCCTCCATAAAGCCCGTGGACAAAAGAAAGCTATTTCCACTACTTTTGAAGAAATGCTCAAAGCCGGCTATAAAGGTGGACATATCACCATCGCTCACCGTCGCAACGAGAAATTCGTAGAACAACTCTCTGCCTTGGTCCATGAAAAGTTCGCCAATGCGGATATTGAAGTTCTTCCGACCTCTGGCCTCTGCAGCTTCTATGCTGAAGAAGGTGGCCTCTTAATCGGCTATGAAATTTAACAACAAATTATAAAAGACTGGAACTCATTCCAGTCTTTTATAATGTAGACAAACTATTTTAAAGTAAAATAAGTTAAGCGATTCTGCAGAAATAGAAATGAGTTCCAATTTTTAAATCGATTCAAAAAAATACCAAAACTTTCCGCTGTGAGAAAAGTGCCTGAAACAATAACGTTTCAGGCACTCGGAATTATTGAGACCTTAGGCTCAATAATTAGTCTTGGAACTTCGAAGAAGTTCGCTGACGTCCGTACTCACCTAAGGAAAGTTTTTAATATGACTTTGTCTTCAATCTGAAAGGCTAGAACTCATTCCAGTATTTTAAAATACAGATTCCCTCCGGTCAGACCAGAGGGAATCTTTTTTATTCACCAATTTCTTGGTTAAATTTATAAAAAGTACGTTTATAGATAGAAACAGTTGCAAGAGCTCCTATAGTTGCAATGAGAAGATAAATCACACTAGCAATCAAGGTAGTAAAGGCCACAGCAGAGAGATAGAAAGCAAATCCTATCAAAATCAGCATGACGATAATAAAGATAAAGATTAATAAGCCTCTCAGGGCAGCATTCCCTCTGTTACGGTTCATCAGATCTGTCACAGTCGACCAATTAGTGGTTAAGAGCTTGTAGTCTCGTCTAAAAGCGATCACACTCAAACTCAAACTAGTCAAAAACCAAATCAAAAGCATGGCTAGAAGGGAGAGGGGATGGACCCCAAAGTAGCAAGATACCCCTACTAAGAGCACGATCGGCAAAGCAGACTGGACCGAAAAGAGGATCCAAAATTTCTTCAAACAATAGCGTTTAAAGTCAATCGGAAGGGCACGAAGATATGCGAAATTTTCCCGCTCCAAGGAGATCCCAATACTGGTCAAGCTTTCCACAGAGTTGAAGACTCCAATCATGAAAGCAATCAGAGATAAAGGAAGGAGGTATTGGGGCGTGAGGTAGTTTTCAATTTGGAGGGAAGCTCGCGATGCCCCTAAAAACAAGCCAAAGGTGAACAGATAAGGAAAAATCGCCATCATGAAGATAACCTGCGTCAGCAAGGTACCATCACTCAGAAGCCGTTTATGATAGGAAACGGTAAAACGATGAAAGGCCTTCTGATCTCCTAGCTTCATCTGACTCACCCGCTCCTTGACCGCGTGGCTGGAAGAAACCTCAAGGGCAGCATCATAGAAATGAGGCAAGACCTGACTTTTTACTAGCCAAAGGAGGACTACTAGAACCAATACCCAAGCCAACATCCCAAGTAGAGCTCCTGAATCTAAAGGATTCAAGATAAAGGTATGAAAGACCTCTATCGGAGGAAAAATGCTGGGTTGAGTGACCAGATTACCCACTGCTGAGTGCTCTGACTGGAGCATATTGATATAGAGATAGGCTCCAATGGAAATGAGACTACTCAATCCAATGATGAGGTTAGACACCAAACTGGTGTGCTTCTTAAAGACAGCTGATTTGGTAATCAGATGGGATAAGAACAAGGTGCCTAAGAAGAGGATGGAGAGGAGAATTAGGGCACAAAGAAGGCCAAGAAGGAGCCCTACCAGAATATTTCCCCCTGCTTGGATAGGAAGAATGATGAAATAACTAATCATTGGAAGCAGGGCCATCAGGAGCACTAAGATGACCGAAATACTCTTTCCTGCAATTACTTCTGTATCCGAAAAGGCATAGGGACGGTAAAATTGTAAATCCTTGCTTTCGTAAAAGACATTGTAAAAACTCATCAAGCCTTGGGATATGGCTAAGAGCGCAAAAAGCGTAATCATATTGACAAAGGGACCAGGGCTAGAGACAAAATCATTGGCACTAGAAAGTATCCCAAAAAGGAAGAGATAAAGGAGACCGATAAATATATAGGTCCGAATGGACTGGGCGGAAACATTGACCTTCCTAGTCGGATCCTTTTCCTGCTTCTTTCTAAATTTCGCTAATTGAGCGGGCTGAGTCGCATAGATGATGTTGACATCGACTAGGCGACGAACCATTTTAAGACGCATCTGGACTCACCTCTTCTCTTCGACCGGCCAGTCCAAGATAGATGGACTCTAGACTTTGTTCTGGGTGTTGCCCCTTTAATTCCTCGATGGTTCCATAAAAGATAAGATTTCCCTTCTTCAGGATGGCAATCTTATCACAGAGTTGCTCTGCTACTTCGAGGACATGGGTAGAGAAGATGACCGTGTTGCCCTTGTCCGCATGCTCCCGCATCATCTGCTTCAGATCATAAGAGGCTTGTGGATCCAAACCAGTCATGGGCTCATCTAGGACCCAGATGTCTGGATCAGATAGAAGAGCCCCGATGACAAAGACCTTCTGGCGCATCCCATGAGAGAAAGACTCGATGACCTCATAGCGATGACTAGCAAAGTCAAACAGATGCAGCAAATGCTCCAAGCGGTCATCACATTCCTGCTGGCTCATATCATAAGAAGTAGCGACCAACTCCCAAAATTCATTGGCCGTCAATCGAAGGAAGAGATCTGGCGAATCGGCTACGTAGCCAATTTTCTTCTTTATTTCCAAGCGATTGTTATAGAGGTCCTTCCCATCTACTAGGATTCTACCAGTCGTCGGGGTGATGACACTGACCAGGCTCTTAATGGTCGTTGATTTCCCGGCTCCATTATGGCCGATCAAGCCGACAATTTGTCCATCTTCAATGGTTAAGTTCAAATGGTTCAATGCCAGTTGACCATCGTAATCCTTGGTGACTCCTTGAAATTCAATCATAGATTCTCCTTCTCCTATTCCACTTCCCTAATGAAAGAAAGTAGTTACTTATTTTGCCTATATTTTAGCCCTCTTTTCCTCATTTGTCAATGGAAAACTTAAGTATTAAAGCAATTCATCAAAGCGGTAGAGAAGGCCAAACAGATAACTAGGAATGGTATCTAGGAGATCCTCCCTATAGACCCGTTCCCCTCTTTGATGGAGTTCCTTGCCCCAAGGTCCCAAATTGACTGCCGGCACTTGGATCTGGGCAATTTTTTCCAGATCCAACTCGTAGACTTGAGAAGGGGTCGCCAAACTATCCAAGACAACCTGATAGCTTGCTAGGTCTCTCTCCAAGGCGCAATAACTGGTGTCACAAATGCCCATGAAGTATTCCTCCACCTTCAGGCTCAGGCCGCGTCTTCCTAAATAGTGGCGGTAATCATCCACCAGGGTGCCAATTTTGAGACTGGTGTTTGGTAAAGAGCGACAGTTCATGGATGGGTAATAGGGTGGTGCAAAGCCAATAACGACCAATGGAGTCTTCTCCGCTAGGAAGTCTAAGTAAGCTTGGATCTGCTGGATGGCAATAGCCTGATAGCTGACTCCAGTTAAGAAAGCTTGGTAGGCCCTTTGCTCACATTGCTCTTGGAAGCTTGAAAAGCCTTCCTTCTTTTGGCAACGATCCAGCAATTCTTGATAGCTGATCACCCATGGCTGAGCTATCAAATGTTCTTGTCCCGCTTGGTCCTGGAGGGACAGGTATTTGACGTAAAACTCATCAACCGCTTCCTGGCTCAACTCCTTGATGCGTTGCAGTAATTCCTGAGGGGTCTTTTTCAGATGCAGCACACTGAAATAGCCAGCAGCGTAGAGGACCGTCGATACATCATACTGGTCCTTCAAATCTCGCAGATAAGACCAAGAAGGGAGAGGAGACTGCTCTCCCAGCGCTTGGTCGGATAGGTCTGGATGGAGATCCAATTTCGATGCGACTGCGATTAAGAGAGAGAGGGCGTTGATTCCTTTTAGAGGCTCCTTCATATGGGATAAGACACCCTGAGTCACGACGACTGGCATGAGCTTGCCGACAGTACCGATGTGCAGGACCTTCTCCTTATCACTAGTGGCTTCAAAGGGTTCTGAATCGACCGCTAAGACATAGTCCAAGTCAAACTCATCTTTTAACTGACAGAGCAAACTTAATGCTCCTCTCATCCCACGTGAATAGGACTCCTCATCTCCCACAGATAGGTAGAGGAGGTTGACCTGACCCCCTTCTGGATCGGAGGCGTAGGCTTCTAAGACACCCAGTTGGAGCGCTAAAGCCGCCTTCATGTCACAAGAACCTCGTCCAAATTGCCATTGGCCAGAATCTAGGTCCTCCTGCATTTCTGATCGAAAATCAATGCCCTTCAAGGCTTGAACCAGTGCCTCGGAATCCAAAGCTATAGGGGCTAGGGGACCGTAATCTTCTAGATCTACCGTATCGTGGTGGTGAAAAAGGATCACTGTCTTTTTCTTGCCCTTATCGACCAAGGCCCAATTGACACTGCGATGAAGATGGTCATTGGGAAGAGGGTAGCGACCAAAGTGCTGGGGGTGACTCTTGAAATATGGAATAGACCCAATTCGTTGGTCTAGATAGTCTTCTATCTCCCTTTCTGTCTCGGTATTAGTAAAGCTCGGTATGGACATTGCCTCTTGAAAAATGGTGGCAATTTGTTCTTGGAAATGCTCTATGGATCTCAATGAAAGCCTCCTTCTGATGGACTGGATCCTTTGGTATGCTATCACCCTTGGGCGATCAGTCTGGTATTATTGATCTTCTTTGCGACGGTAGACAACTTTCCACAAGCTAGTCGCAAGGAAGGTTAGCAAGCCATAAACTGTCCAGATATTTACGGTTTCTCCAGTTTCAGGCAAGTGAGCTTCCTCCTTTTCAGGCAAGCGAGCGACACTTTCCTCTCCTTGGCTTTTGCTTTCGCTGACGTGTGCTAATTGAGCCAATTCTTCTTTCTGTTCTTTACGGAAGTCCATTTGGTCTCGTCCGACTGGTGGTTGTTGTTCCAGATGACTAGCTTGATCAGCTACAGAGACCTTACCGGCTTCTTCCACTACAGTAGGCTTCTTCTTAGCGATTGGGAGAATACGATCTGCCAAGCTTGCATATTCGGTATCCTTTTCACTTGGCTGGTAGCGGAATAAAAGCGACCGACTAGCTTCGACAGTTGGGATGGTTGTTGAAATAGAGTCTGTTTTGAAGGTCACTTCATATGGATCCGCAAAATAGATATAATCCGGATCATAGGTGTGTAGACTCAAGACCAGACGATGACCTTTTTTCACTGTATACAAGTTTGGCTGCAAGTACATGGTGTAATCATGGAATTCATTTTCTTTCACATCGATGGACTGACTAGAGCTAGCAGAGTCATAGCGAGAAGCTGGATTGGCCAGATTCATCCACCCACGCGCAATTACCACACTCTTAACCTTGTGGGTCTTGTAACGTTTGAGAGGCAAGGTTTCAAGGTTGCTACCATTCCAGTAGCCTGTCTCATCGATGGTTTCTTTTTCCAGTGTGCGCGTGCTATAGCCATCTTTGTCATAGGTGATTTCTTCCTTGACCACATCAAATTCCTCATCGGAAACATCCATCAGAGTCGCACTGACATGGGCATGGTTCTTGTCTCCCTTGACAAAAGCTGCGCTAAAATGCACCGGAATATGACCTTTGATGGTCGTATCTTGGTCGACGGTGGCTGCATAGGAAGCTGCCACTTCGGAAGAATGGAAGGCTGCATCCTGGTTGCGTGTTGTCCAGTTGTTTCCCGTGCCATAATAATCCCCCGTTACCGTTACCTCTTCACGCTTGGAGTAGATCCGACCTGAGATAGCTTGATCCGTATCCCATTTGTCAAAACGGTGCCACTTGCTAGGATCCAAATTGTCCTGAGCCGTTACTTGTGGGAGATTTTCAATGCCATTTTCGATACCGTAGAGGTAATGGCTATACCAGAGATTCATCAGGTCATTAAAAGCTTGTCCTGCCACTTCTGTCCCTGACCAACGCGTGGATGGATAGATGTGATTGCCCTGGTGGAGCAAGACCTTGGGATCGATTCCTGCCTTCTTATAGGCTTCCAGCATAAGTTCGAAATGTTTAGGCTTGACGTTGTCATCATTGAGCCCTTGGATAATGAGAGGAGCTGCCTTTAAGTTGGCTGCGTTGAGCGTGTAGTCGCGTTTCGCATATTCTTCGTTATAATTATGACCATCCTTGTGTTGGAGTTCATTGAGCTTGGTGATGTAGGCTGCATAGTAATCCTTGACCTTGTCCCAATCTTCCTTGTCAAGGATACGACCAGAGGTATAGACAGATAACCAGGAAAGGTCATTGGAAGCACCTGTATCAAGGGGAGATCCTTGGCTGTTGAAATGGTCATACCAACTGGCAATCCCTGCTGCTGGCACAATGGTCTTGAGACCTTCCACTCCAGTAGACGCCACTCCAAAAGTTGTCGTACCTGCCCAAGACAAGCCTGTCATGGCGACATTGCCGTTGGACCAGTCTGCCTTGACTTCGTGGTTGCTAGTCTTATCAGAGTAGGCTTTGCGTTTGCCGTTAAGCCACTCCACGATATTCTTGTATGCGGCCACTTCAAGATCAGAGCCGGTCGTATTGATCCCATCGGATCCTTTTGAGCCCAAACCACTACTGGTCACCACTGCATAGCCACGAACCAAGTAGTAATTGTACCAGTTGAGATTTTCATAGTCATAGTGTGTATAGTCATCCGAGCTTTCACGAGGATTGACATAGTACCATTCTTTTGGATCGGTCGCCTTGGCTACTTCTTCTGTCGTTACAGTTTTGCTGGCTTGGCGTTTGGCAGGTTTTTCATAGAGCTTGGCCATCTCGAAGTTTCCACCTTCTTTGAGACCAATTCCCTCTAAGGTACGCTCTTCGGTCGTCCCTGTTACATAAGGGCTAGCTTCAAAGATACTGGCAGCCTTATAGTCCCCATTGACAGCAGCTTTTGGCACCTGTACAAAAGTCTTGACCAAGTCAGGTTTGCCGTCTCCATCCGTATCATAGTCAGTTTCAACATAGACAATATAGCGGACGATGTCACTCTTATCATAGGAATAATGCTCAATATCATCCCCAGGTGAAAATGGGAAGATGGGCTGGGCTCGTCCATTCAAAAAGAGAGGTTTCTTCCGCTCTGCTCGGTATGCAGTATGGAGCTTTTTAGCCACTTCTACCATGCTGGAGAGGTCCGTGATCGGTGCAGAACCCTCTACTCCCTCCTTGACCATCCCTAAGCTCTTAGCAAAAGCCAATCGGTCCTTATCAGTAGATCCGACTTGGTTTTCCTTGGTCGAGGCCCAGTTCAAGAGCTGGTTGACAGCGTCTATCACTGTAGCTTCCTTCTTCACATCTGACTCTGCTACTGGTTGACCAGTCACTTCTGAAAGTTCTCCTAGAGTCACTTTAGGAGCGCTAGAAACTGGAGAAGGATTCTTCTCTGCAACAGACACTTCTGCTGATTGAGGAGCATCACTAGTAGGCTGGACTGGAGCTTTTTCTGCTACAGCAGTCTCCTTGGTCGGAGAGGATTCATTTCCCGTTGTCGGCTGAATCGTTGTAGGACCTGTTTCAGCAGTCGCTTGGTCCAAGTTAGGTTGATTCGTAAGCTCCTTCTTAGGAGACAGCTCCCCACTTGCTGGAACTGCATCTGAAATAGGAGTGGCTTCAGCTGTACTTGGCTGTCCCACCTGGGTAGTCAAGGCTGGTTCTACACCATTCGTAGCTACTTCCTCCGCCTGGACATGGCGCGCCAAAACAACTGGACTCAGTAACAAACTTGCAAAAACAATCGAAACAAGGCTAGATTTTTTCATATACAAACTCCTTTGAAAGGTGTCGATTTAACGGTTTATCCGAAACGACAATAAGTAGACAAGATCATTTTTCAATAGATGCAGTAAAAACGAACCCTCCTTTCAACAACGGCATCTCCTCCTGTCCGCAAGCTAGAATTCCTCTCATTTGGTATACAGCTAGCTTTCAAACAGGATAACAACTTAACTGACAGCAGGGAAAATCCTACAGACATTCCTTCCTGTCAATCAAATGATGGAGACACTTCTTCGACTGATAGTCCCTTTTTAGACAGATTGAGCCAACTTGAACAAAACCGAAAAAAATAGTTCCTATTCATGAGGGCAAATTCCCCATTTTTCTCATGCGAGAGCTCGTTTCCAGCCCATTTATCCTTAATCCAATAAAGACAGCGTTTTCGAGAGTGCAAACCTTTGCCCTATCCTGTCATTTTTGGTAAAATAAGGCATTATTCACGAAAGATGAGAACAAAATGGAAAATCAAACCTTAATGCAATATTTTGAATGGTACCTACCCTCAGATGGCCAACACTGGTCCCGCTTAGCTGCAGATGCTCCTCACCTGGCAGACTTGGGCATTCGTAAAATCTGGATGCCACCAGCTTTTAAAGCGACATCTGCCAATGATGTCGGCTACGGCGTCTATGACCTCTTTGACCTCGGAGAATTCGACCAAAAAGGGACTGTCCGCACCAAATATGGTTTCAAAGACGTCTACTTGCAAGCCATCCAGGCCTTAAAAGAAGCTGGAATTCAACCCATGGCTGATGTGGTCCTCAACCATAAGGCAGCAGCCGATGGTTTAGAAAAATTTGAAGTGGTCGAAGTGGACCCTAACGATCGGACCATCGTCTTGACAGAGCCTTTTACTATCAAGGGCTGGACCAAATTTACCTTTGATGGCCGAAATGGAGCCTACAATGACTTCCACTGGCACTGGTACCACTTCACCGGTACCGACTACGATGCTTCCCGCAATAAGAGTGGCATCTACCAAATCCAAGGGGACAACAAAGGCTGGGCACAGGATGATCTGGTCGATAGCGAAAACGGCAACTATGATTACCTCATGTACGCTGATATCGACTTCAAACACCCAGAAGTGGTCGAAAACCTCAACCAATGGGCTGAATGGTTTATTGAAACAACTGGGGTAGAAGGCTTCCGTCTCGATGCGGTTAAACACATCGACTCCTTCTTTATGAAGAACTTCATCCAACAAATCACGGACAAGTATGGTCAAGATTTCTACGTATTTGGTGAGTTTTGGAATGGGGATGAACAAAGCAACAATGACTACCTAGCTAGCATTGACTATCAGTTTGACTTAGTCGACGTTGCCCTCCACCAGAATCTCTTTAGAGCTAGCCAAGAAGGGGAAAACTTTGATTTAACCACTATTTTCAATGGTACACTCGCAAGCAATCATCCAGAAAGTGCTGTAACCTTTGTCGATAATCACGATACCCAAAGAGGCCAAGCCTTAGAATCCACCGTTAGTGAATGGTTCAAGCCTGCCGCTTATGCCCTCATTCTCCTCCGCGAGGCTGGACTGCCATGTGTCTTTTACGGAGACTATTACGGCATTTCAGGGGACTTTGCCCAACAAGATTTCCAAGCGGAGCTTGATCAACTCCTTCGTATCCGCAAAGACTTAGCCTACGGTGAACAAAGAGATTACTTTGACGATCCTAACTGCATTGGTTGGACTCGCTCTGGAACGGAAGAGTCTGCTCCTATCGCCTGCGTCATTTCAAATGCGACTGCATCTGCCAAACGCATGGAAATCGGCCAAGCATATGCAGGACAGACCTACTACGATGCCCTAGGAAATTACCAAGAACCCGTTCAAATCCAAGAAGACGGCTGGGCTGATTTCCCAGTCTCAGAACGCTCTGTCAGCGTATGGATTTTAGCAGACTAACTAGAAAATTTAATTGACTGAAGAGGCTAGGACAAAAGTTCTAGCCTTTCAATTGTCTTTGGATTGTCGAGCAAGACGCAGTGGTTGAGTGGGCTCTACTACGCTGATTTCATCAGCTTTTACAGCCCTACTCAACTGTGCGGAGGTGGGACGACGAAATCGAATTCTAACGAATTACCGATTTCTGTCCTACTCTCTTTCTTATATTTTATGGCAAACCACAGGTTCATTCTAACACCTTAGGAAAGCGCTGTCAATTCCTTATCTTATTCTGTTAACAAATTCATAAAAAGAAAAAAACTCGCCCACTTCCATCATCGGAAGTGAACGAGTTTGATACGCTAAGAAGCCAAGGGCTTCTTTTATCTTAGCTTAATTCCGCAACAATTGCTTTGAGTTGTTCTTTGGTGTGAACACCAGCGACTTGTTTCACCACTTGGCCATCTTTCTTGAACAAGAGTGTTGGGATAGACATGATGCCAAAATTACGAGCAGTGTTTGGATTTTCATCCACATCCATCTTAAAGATCTTCAAGTCATCTTCATGGATCTCTTCTGCCAACTGTTCCAAGATTGGTGCCTGCATCCGGCAAGGACCACACCAAGTTGCCCAGAAGTCCACCAAGACCAAGCCTTGGCTAGTTTCTTGTTCAAATGTTGCATCTGTTAGTACGTGTACCATAGTTCCTCCTTTGATCAGTGCTTTCCACTAATCTCTCATTGATAGTTCTATTCTACACCAAAATTCTAGTTTTTAGAAATATTTGCTACGTTCTCAGCCTTGGACATCTTCTTTCTTTTTCTTCCAGAAAAGAAGGCTAGACAAGAGGAGGGTACCTAACCCATAGAATCCTATCCATTCCTTTTCAGTGCCTGTTTGAGGAAGCTGACCTGCTTTTTCTTGCGCTGGAACTACTGCTTTACCCGTCTCATAGACAAATGTTTGTCCATAAGCAACAGATAGAGATTCTGGTTTTGCAGTTTCTTTCTCAGCCGTTTTGACGAGTGGACGAAGATTTGTACCAGCAGGAATCTCTGATCTACCATATCTTTCAGGCTCTGGAAGGACTGGCAGATGGTATTCTTCGATGTAATGAACTGCTGGTTCTACCAATTTGGCTCCTTGAATCTCTGGAAGGGCAGCATATGCTGTATCAGCCGCGTTAGGAAGATAAGTAGCTACTTGCGAACGCGTCCCTTCTACAATCGGAATGGTCGCACGGATAGAATCTGTCTTGAAGGTGACTTCGTAAGGATTTTCAACGGTTAAGTCAGATGGATCATAGGTATTGAAGACTAGGGCTAATTTGTGGCCCTTTTTAACCGTATAGAGGTTTGGTTGGAGATGGACCGTATAGTCGTGGAATTCTCCAACTTTTGGCTCGATACTATTTCTTGAGCTGGCTGAATCATAGCCAGACTCAGGGTTGGCCAGGTTGATCCATCCTTTAGCAATGACCTTGTATTTAGTCTTAATGGTCTCAAACTCTGCTACAGAGAGATTAGAAAGGTTACTTCCCATCCAGAAGCCGTCTGCTTTTTTATCTGCTTTGACGCCACCGTTGCCGACCACATCAAATTCCTCATCAGAGACGTCGACTAAAAGGGCATTGATCTGGAAGTTTTTGCCTTTCCCCTTAGCCAGGGCTGCCTTGAAGTGCACAGGGATATGCCCTTTGATGGTAGTATCTTCTGTCACCTCTGACACAAAGGTCATGTTGGCTTTTGAAGAACCTTGACTCACAGTTTCGTTGCGTTTAGCAATCTCTATGCCAGCTCCTGCGTAATCACTTGAAATCGTCTCTTCCAAGCGTTTCGACTGGGCATTGAGGAAGAGGCGTTGTGAAGTCTTCCAGTTATCATAAGTGGTCCACTTGCTTGGGTCATAGTTGTTTTGAGCCAAGACAGCTGGTAATTTGTCAACTTGATTCTCTACCCCGTACAAGTAATGACTAAGCCAGGTATTCAAAAGATCATAGAAATCTTGGCCATTGGCCTGAATACCATAACCACGAGACATGGCTGCTGGATAGACGTGGTCTCCCTGGTGGAGATAGAGCTTGACATTTTGGCCTGCCTTCTTGAGGGCATCGTACATGAGTTCAAAATGCTTGGTTTTAACGTTGTCATCATTCAAGCCGTGAACCAAGAGGGCACTGGTCTTGAATTTTTCAGGATGAAGGGTATAATCCCGCTCCTTCCAGACATCGCTGTAATTGCGTTCATGCGCATTTTGATCCTTGTTGAGCTGGTTGATATAGTTGGCATAATTTTGCCAAATAACAGCCCAGTCTTTTTCATCTAGAATCCGAGTACCGACATAGAGGGACAACCAAGATAAATCACTATATGGTGGGTTCCCATAAGCTGTTCCTTGACTGTTAAAGTAGTCATACCAAGAAGCGATCCCAGCAGCTGGTACGATGGTCTTCAAACCTTCGACTCCTGTACCTGCGACACCAAAGGTCGTAGTTCCAGCCCAGGATAGACCGGTCATGGCGACATTTCCTGTAGCCCAGTCTGCCTTGATTTCGACATTGCTAGTCTTATCTGTGTAGGCCTTGCGCTTGCCATTGACCCACTCAATAATATTCTTAAAGGCATTGATTTCGAGATCAGACCCTGTCGTATTGAACCCTTCTGATCCCTTGGTTCCTAGACCAGCACTGGAGATAAAGGCATAACCTCTGACCAAGAAATAGTCATACCAGTTCAAGTCTTCGTAGTCATAGATATACTCGTAGGGACTGTAGTAATACCAATCCGAAGCCTTGGCTTTCTTGGCTGCTTCGACTGTCGAAGAGCTTCCGACTGCCTTGCGTTTAGCTGGTTGCTCCCGCAATTTCTTCATATCGTAGGAGCCATCTGTCGGCAAGCCCAAACTTTTAAGAGTCACATAGTTCTCATCCAAGGTTCCTGCTACATAGGGACGCGCTTCAAGAATGGTCGCCGCCTTAAAGTCTCCCCTGGCAACCGCTTTAGGCAACTGGACAATGGCCTTGACCAAGTCAGGCTTACCATCTCCATCTGTATCGTAATCTGTCTCTACATAGACTGGGAAGCGGACGATTTCACTATCCTCATAGTGATAGTCTTCATTTGATTTTTCCCCAGTAGTATAAGGGAAAATCGGTTGAGATCGCCCATTCAAAAAGAGAGGAGCTTTCTTTTCAGACCGATAGGCATCGTAGAGCTTCTTGGCAATGCTGTACATATTGGTCAGCTCTTCTTGACTGACCTTACGGTTCAAGTCTTCTTGAGTGCTAATCATTCCTAAACTCTTCGCAAAGCGTTCCCGATCCGCAGCTGATTGACCGGCCTGCTTGGGATCCTTCGCAGCCCACTGAAGCAATTCATCAACGGCATCTTGAACCGTTAATTCCTTGTCCTTGAGGTCACTATTTGCCAAGCTACCTGTATAAGACGTTAAGGCTTGTCCTGTTGCTGGAGTTGATGTTCCCGTCGAAGTAGCTGAGCTAGCTTGGACACCTGTTCCCTGAGGCGCTTGTGGAATATTTGTTTTTTCAACAGTCGGAAGAGCCTTGTCTTGACCAACTGGCTTGTCAACCTTCTCTGTCTCTGCCGGAGCAATTGGACTCGGTCCTGCAGGTTCAGAAGTCTCTACTTCCTTCTTAGGTTCCACACTTGTAGCGGATGCTGCTTGATCTGCTTGAGATTGGGAAGCTGCTCCTTCAGAAGCTACAGGCTCCGGAGCCACCTGAGTCACCACTTCTTTCGTTGGAGAAAGCTCTGGTAGGTTCTCATCTGCTGCTACCACTTGATTTAAGACAAAGGGAGCTAGCAGAAGGCTTGAAGCCACCATGGACACCACTGTTTTCTTTTTCATAAAAGAGACCTCACTATTTTGTAATCAATACAACTATTATACTATGTAAGCGCTTTTATAGCAAATTCTGAACAAGAAAAAAATCGAGGCAAATTTGCCTCGATCAAAAGATGCTTATTTCACATGATCTTTTAATTCTTCTTGAGCTTTTTGGTTAGACTCTGCTTGCTCTTTCTTCCATTTTTCAAGAGCTTTGTTGTAATCTTCGGTTGTTACAGCCTTGTCTTGAAGTTCCATACCTTTATAGACAACGTTGTCTTTCCCTTTACCACCGGTCCAGCCAAATGGTGCTGAGAATGGTACAACACGAGTCAAGAATGGACGACCAGTCTTAGAAGTTGTTGGGATGACCAAAGCACTATCAGTCAACCAAGCTTGAGCTGCAGCATATTTCTCATAACGTTTGTTAAGGTCTTGTGTTTCAGCTCCGGCTTCATCGACCATCTTCTCAAAGTCGTAGAGACCAACTTTCTTAGCTGCCTCGTTGTTTTCGCTTGGGTCAAATCCAAGGAAGGTACGAGTGTTTTCACCAGAAGATGCTTTCAAGATATCAAGGTAAGTTGATGGGTCTTGATAGTCAGGGCTCCATCCAACGTTATCTGAGATATCCCAGTCTTCGTCTTCTGCCTTAGCAGCAAAGAGCGTCACGTTCAAGAGGTCTTCTTTAGATACCATGTGGATATCGACAACGACGTTTTCTTTTCCAAGCGTACTTTCAACCGATTGTTTGAAGGATTGAGCACGTTGAACCTTAGATTGAGTCGTTTGGTCTACTGGCATATCCAAGTGGATTGGGAATTTCACACCATCTGCTTCAAGTGCAGATTTCGCTTTGGCAAACTCTTCTTTGGCTTGTTTTTCGTTGTAAAGACCATTTTGACCATCGTCAAGATTTGCATCTTTCCACTCGTCTCCATAAGTCACCAACTCAGATTTAACCATCTCACCGAAGGTCTTGCCATCTGCTTGAACGAATGTAGGTGGGATGTACAAATTACGGATCAGTTTGCTTGCTCCATCTTTACCATTTGCTTGGGCAGCATAGGCTTCACGGTCAAAGGCAAAGCTGATTGATTGACGGAAGTCTTTGTTCAAAAGAGCTTTCTTAGTAGATGATTTTTCTTCATCTGTTGTTTTCGCAGTGTACTTGTAAGACTGACGGTCGATATTCACACCGATAACGAAGGTGCTGGCATCTTGAGGAGTGTAGATGATTTCATCTTTAAACTTCTTAGCTTGGTCTGTAAATCCAGGTCCAGTTGGGAACAATTTAGCAAGGCTAAGAGCGTTGTCCTCAAATGAGTTCGCCAATTTACTTTGGTCTTGTCCATCATAGTATTCGAGCTTAACGTCTGTGATGTGAACATTGTCCTTATCCCAGTAGTTTTCATTCTTGCTCATCTCGATAGATGATTTAGAAGTGAAGCTCTTCAAGATGTATGGACCATTGTAAAGAAGAGAGCTAGTATCACTTGCTTGCGCAAATTTATCCCCTTTAGATTCTACGAATTTCTCATTGATTGGGAAAGTGATCCCAAGAGTCAACTTAGAATTCCAGAAAGGCTCTGCCTGGTTCAAAGTGATTTGAAGGGTATGATCATCAACTGCTTTAATGCCTACATTTTTGAAGTCTGAAGTCTTACCTTCAACATAATCATTCAAGCCCTTGATAGAGTTTTGAATGATGTAGAGCATTTCAGACTTGTGGTCAGCGGCATACTTGATCCCTGCAACGAAGTCATCTGCTGTCACATCCGCATACTCTTCCCCTTCTGAATCATACCATTTGGCATCATCACGAAGTTTGTAAGTATATGTCAAGCCATCTTGAGAAACTGTCCAATCTTTAGCAAGTGAAGGAATCAAATTTCCATACTTGTCGTTTTCAAACAAACCATCAATCAAGTTTCCTGTGATTTCGTGGGTTGCAGCTTTACCAGATGTGATGTAGTTCAAGTTTTCAGGTTCTGTCTCATAGACGTAAGAGAATTTTTGACCTGACTCACTTGATTTTGAGCTTGAGCTTGATGATTTAGAACCACCAGAACATGCTGCAAGAATACCTGCTGAAAGAAGAGCTACTCCTGCAAGAGCAATGACATTTCTTTTTTTCATTGTTTACTCCTAATAAATTTTTAAGGTTGTCTTAAGATTATACCACAAAGATTTTCAGAAGAGAAGTAATTTTCTGAAAATTTATTAAATTTTGTAATTTTTCTTATCCTTAGCATTTATTAAAGTGTGAACCATAGTCTACAAAGTCCTTAACATCGCTGGTTTTGCCCTCATGAAGGTCCCGAACAATTTTTGACCCCACGATGACACCATCTGATACCTGATTAAAGCGTTGGATGTCTTCTTGGGTGGAGACCCCAAATCCTGTCAGAACTGGAATAGTGCCCAAGTCTCTCAAGGTCGCCAAGTGCTGATCCAAGTCGTCCCGGTAGTTGCCCATCTTCCCAGTAACTCCATTGATGGCTACTGCATAGATAAAGCCTTCTGCTTCTTGGATCAAAGCCATTTGGCGTTCGATACCTGTGGTCAAGCTGACCAAGGGAACAAGGGCAATATCACTCCCATCCAAGTAAGGTGCTAGCATATCGGCATGCTCATTTGGTAGATCTGGAATAATCAAGCCTTTGACAGAGGTAGAAGCTAATTCTTTGATAAAGGCTTCAATCCCATATTGGTAGACAGGATTGATATAGGTCATGATGACTAGAGGAATCTTGGACTCTTGTTCTTGGAGTTTTTTTACTATAGCTGTTAAAGTCACGCCCTTAGCCAAACTGCGTTGCCCAGCCATTTCGATGACTGGCCCATCCGCTACAGGGTCCGACCATGGAATCCCCACTTCAATAGCCGATGCTCCACTTTCTTCCAAGAGCTGGATGGTCTCAAAAAGGCCATCGAGTCCCTTCTCATGATCGCCCGCCATGATGTAAGGGACGAAAATTCCTTGCTTGCTGTCTTTAATGGCTTGTAAATGCTGTGTTAATGTCTTCGTCATCTCTACTTCCCTTCCGCTTCAAACCGTTCTTTCACCTGCATGACATCCTTGTCTCCACGACCAGATAAGCAGACGATGAGCGTTTGGTCCGGAGTCATTTTTGCTGCGACTTTTTGCGCTAGAGCGATAGCATGACTGGACTCCAATGCTGGAATGATCCCCTCCAAACGAGAAAGCAACTTAAATCCTTCTAGGGCTTCTTCATCCGTGATGGAATCATAGCTTGCCCGGCCAATTTCATTAAAATAGCAATGCTCTGGCCCCACACCAGGATAATCCAATCCAGCAGAGATAGAGAAAGCCTCCATGATCTGTCCATGGGCATCTTGAAGCACTTCCATCAAAGCTCCGTGAAGAATTCCTGGACGACCTTTGGCAAAGGTCGCTGCGTGTTTGTCCGTATCCAAACCAAGACCAGAAGCTTCTGCTCCGTACATGGCTACTGATTCGTCTTCTACGAAGGGGTAGAACATACCAATGGCATTGGAGCCTCCACCGATACAGGCTAGGACCGCGTCAGGAAGTTTTCCATCTGAGACTTCAGCAAACTGACGTTTGGCTTCCTTACCAATCACGGATTGAAAATCTCGGACAATCTCTGGGAAGGGAGCTGGTCCAAGGGCAGATCCCATGATGTAGTGAGTATCATCAATTCCAGCTACCCATGCACGAAGGGCTGCATTGACCGCATCTTTCAGCACGCGCGATCCGTCTGTCACACTATGGACTTTTGCTCCTAAGAGCTCCATCCGAAAGACATTGAGGGCTTGGCGTTTGACATCTTCTTCCCCCATGTAGATGGTACACTCCATCTCGAAGAGAGCCGCTGCCGTCGCTGTCGCCACCCCGTGTTGACCAGCTCCTGTCTCCGCGATGATCTTCTTCTTGCCCATCCGTTTAGCCAGCAAGACCTGACCAAGAGCATTGTTAATCTTGTGGGCCCCTGTATGGTTGAGGTCTTCCCGTTTCAGGTAGATTTGTGCCCCACCGATGTGCTTGGAGAGACTTTTGGCGAGGTAAAGTGGAGTTTCCCGCCCTACATAATTCTTGAGTAAGTCATCCAATTCCGCTTGAAAGCTTGGATCTGCTTTGGCTTCTCTGTACGCCTTATCCAGTTCGATCACGGCTGTCATCAGGGTTTCTGGGACAAACTGGCCCCCAAATTTTCCATAAAACCCTTTTTCATCCGGTAGTTGATAGTTCATGCTTTCGCTCCTTCTATAAATGCTTTTATCTTTTCTATATCTTTGTGTCCGTCTGTTTCGACCCCCGAAGAGACATCCAAGGCATAGGGCTGAAAGGTCTCTCGAGCTTGGCGGACATTGTCCACTGTCAAGCCCCCTGCAATAAAGAAATTCTGCTGAATCTTCTGATCTTTCAGCAAGTCCCAATCAAAGGTTTGGCCACTCCCAGCTACTGGAGCATCAAAGAGCAGATAATCTGCCTGGCTTGACACTTGGGCTTCCTGATCTCTGAGCTGGATCGCACGAATGACGGGAACTGAAATCTTTGGGATCTGATTCTCATCAAACGTTCCATGAATCTGAACGATGTCTAAGGGAACCTGAGCAATGGCTTGCTCCAAGTCCTCTAGACTGGGTGAGACAAAAACACCGACAATTTTGGTCGGACCAGTCACCAGTCTAGCCAATTCATGGGCTTGCTCCAGACTGACTTGCCGCTTGCTCTTAGCGAATACAAAGCCGATATAGTCTGCCCCAGCTAGGACAGCCGTCTCCACGCCTTCCGCTGTAGACAGGCCGCATATTTTAACCTTTGTCAATTTGTAACTCCTTGACCTTTTCTGCTACATCTCCTGCTGTCATGAGGGCAGTCCCTACCAAGATCCCATTAAAGTAGGGAGCGACAAGAGCCGCATCTTCCCCATCAAAAATAGCAGACTCCGATATATAAACTGGCTGGTCTTTCAAATGCGTGGACAATTCAAGACTAGTATTCAGATCCGTTTCAAAAGTGACCAGGTTCCGGTTGTTGACCCCGATGATGTCCGCTCCGATTCGATGGGCGATTTCGAGCTCAGCTAAGTTATGGGTCTCTACAAGCACTTCCAAACCTAGTCCCGTCGCAAAGTCGTAGAGTTCTTTGAGCCGGGCTTCTGGCAGGGCTGCGACAATCAAGAGAATGACCGTCGCTCCGGCATTACGAGAGCGAACGATTTGCTTCTCATCGATGATAAAGTCCTTGGCCAAGGTTGGAATCGACACCTGGGAAGAAATCTCACGAAGGTAGTCTAGATCTCCCTTGAAAAAGACTTGGTCCGTCAGGACTGAGATCATGGCTGCCCCGTTTTCTTCATAGGTCTTGGCTTGAGCGACAATATCCACATCCAAGTTAATATCCCCCATACTAGGGCTGGCTTTCTTCACCTCAGCGATGATTTGCAAGTGCTCTTGATGACTCTTGAGAAAATCATAGAGACGGTAGGTCTGACGAAGAGGCTGGAGGTCTTCCATGACCAGTTGCGCCACTTCTTTTTCTTTTTGTTCTAGGATTGTCGGTAGAAAGGCTTTACTCATACTTGAACCTCTTGTAAGTGTTGCAATTTAGCAAGGGCAGAACCATCCGCTATCAATTGACGCGCAAGCTCTACACCTTCTTTGATGCTTGCGACTTTTCCATTGGCATAAAAGCCAAGACCAGCATTGAGAACTGTCGTTTCCAGATAAGGGCTGGCCTCATTCTTCAAGACACTGAGGAGAATTTCAGCATTTTCCTTGGCATCGCCACCAGTTATTTCAGACAGCTCCACCTTGTCCATCCCCAGATCTTCATAGGTAAAGATATGCTGGCTGATCTTGCCGTCTTCTAGGAGAGTATAGGTATTGGTTCCATAAAGAGCTGCTTCGTCCATATTGTCAGGACCAGTGATGACGACGGCACGTTTGCGCCCCAACTGCTGGATGGCACGCGCGACAATTTCTTGCAATTCGACACGGTAGAGCCCCATGAGTTGGGTTTCAAGATCCAGTAGATTGGCAAGAGGACCGACCAGGTTCATAATGGTTGGAATCCCCATCGCTTGACGAGCAGGGCCAATGAAGCGCATAGCCGGATGCATGGTCTGCGCAAAGATAAAGGCCAAGCCAACCTCGTCCAAGGCTTTAGAGAGAGTCTCTGGCGTGGCAGCTACGTTGATACCAAGCGCTTCTAGGACATCTGCAGAGCCTGACTTAGAAGAAACAGAGCGATTGCCGGCCTTGGCCATGCGGATCCCTCCAGCAGCCAAAACGAAGCAAACAGTCGTCGAAATGTTAAAGCTATAGGATTGGTCTCCACCAGTCCCACAGTTACACATGGCATCTGAGAAGGTCTCTGGCAATACCGTCGCATGGGCCTTTAAGGCGCGTACAATTCCGGTAATTTCGTCTGCTGTTTCTCCCTTAGTTTTGAGTCCCATCAAAAAGGCAGCGATTTGACTTTCTGAAAGTTGGTTCTGCAAGATTTGATCAAAGACTTCTTGGACTTGCTCTTGCGTCAAGTCTTGGCGATTAGAGATTTGTAAGAATAGTTCTTTCATAAGGGTTTCCTCTTATCTTTTCTACACGTTTCAATAGAAATTTTAGCTGCTAGGAATTGCTGGTCTAGTCTAGGACGAGCTTCACAAAATTTTCGATCATTTTTAGACCATCTGGACTGCCGATACTCTCAGGATGATACTGAAGTCCATAGATGGGCAGGCTCTTGTGTTGGATGGCCATGATTTCTTGGTCGTCCGTGGTAATGGCTGTTACCTCAAATTCTTCTGGCATTTGGTCAACGACGATAGAATGGTAACGCATGATGGGCACATCATTCTCAATGTCCTCGAAAATAGGAGATGGTGTTTCAAAGGTAATCTGGCTTTGTTTGCCATGCATGACATTCTTAGCCAGGCGCAACTTACCACCAAAGGTCTCAGCCAGGGCTTGGTGACCTAAGCAAATCCCCAACATAGGTTTCTTACCTGCAAAGTCCTTGATCATGGCTTCCATTTTCCCAGCATCTGCTGGCCAGCCTGGACCGGGGGAGAAGACGAGGGCATCTGCCACTTCTGCATGCTCATACAAGCGCTCATCATCATTTCGCAAGACCTCAACCTCTGTAAAAGTTCCCAAGTATTGGGCCAAATTATAGGTAAAGGAATCATAATTATCCACTAATAAAATCATTGAACATCTCCTATTCTTGTCATCGATTTTGCCTTGTTAATCGTTTCGTAAAATTCATTCTCCGGAACACTGTCGTAGACAATCCCTGCTCCTGCTTGGACGTAGGCCTTTTGATTCTTGAGGATCATGGTCCGGATGGCAATGGCGAAGTCCATATCCCCTGTCGCAGAGAGGTAACCAATAGCTCCCGCATAGACGCCACGTTTTTCCTCTTCCAATTCATAGATCCGACGCATGGCCCGAATCTTAGGAGCCCCAGAGACTGTACCCGCTGGTAGTGTCGCTTTCAAGGCATCGAGAGCTGTTAGGTGTGGCAGGAGTTGCCCCTTGACCACACTGGTCAGGTGCATGACATAGCGGAAATATTCTACTTCCATATACTTGGTCACTTCGACCGTCCCGTTTTGAGCGATTTTCCCGATATCATTGCGGCCCAGATCCACCAGCATGCGGTGCTCGGCTGTTTCCTTGATATCGTGAAGGAGTTCATGAGCCAGGGCTTGGTCCTCTTCTTCCGTCGCTCCACGAGGTCGAGTTCCGGCGATCGGATTGGTGGTCACCTCTCCCTTTTTCACCGAAACCAGACTTTCAGGACTGGCTCCAATGATCTGGTAGTCGCCAAAGTCATAGAAATAAAGATAGTTGGATGGATTGGTCACGCGCAAATTCCGGTAATAATCCAAGGGATCACCTTCAAAATCTGCTGAGAAGCGTTGACTGAGGACACATTGGAACATATCACCTTCACGGATCAGTTTCTTGGCCTTATCCACCATTTCCATAAAGACTTCCTTCTCGATATGGTTGGTGAAGTGGAGGGCCTGCAAGGCCTGAGGGGTGAACTCGTTGGGCGCTTGGGTTTGCAGATCGGTCACCACTTGCCCCAGTGATTGGCGGACCGCATCATTGCTTCGACCAGAGTAGATATTGTCTTCCACCACATAGACTTTTTCCTTCTTGTGATCAAAAATCAAATAGGACTCGTAGATGAAGAAATGCATATCTGGCGTTCCGATAGTATCCTGAGGAATGGATCCAATCTCTTCATAGACTCCGATCATATCGTAGCCTGAAAAACCGATGGCCCCACCAGCGAAAGGAAGATCAGACGTCAGCCCCTTGACCGTTACCTGGTGGAGGTAGTCAAAAGGATCTTGCTCCAGCACCTTGCCATTCTCATACAGGATGCCATCCTGATAGGTCACCTCAAATACTGGATTGTAGGCCACGATAGAAAAGCGGGCATTCTCCTTTTCACGCGGGATCGACTCAAGGATGACCTTATGGTCTCCTTGGACACGCATGTAGGCTAGAATGGGGGTTAAGGTATCAGCTGGTAAAATTTTTTTCATAGGAATTCCTTTCTTTTCCTAGGGACGAAGCGATGCAAGTCCTGATCCAAGCACATCCAATACTCTTCGAAGTTAGTAGGCTAACCAACTTCAACAGAATACAAAAAACCTCACAGAGTAACACTCTGTGAGGGCATTAAATCGGGTTTAACACGGTACCACCTCAGTTAATGGTCAAAAGGGTAGAAAGCGACCATTATCTCTATCTCCTCTAACAAGGAGCTGCACGATAAGGGGTGCCTACCGAGAAGAATATGTGTTATCTTCTCCTTCTTCAAACAATCAGCCCAATGTTCACTAACTCCGACTACCTGCTCACAATACCCGCAGGCTCCCTGAAAATCTTAGACTAGTTACTTTCTGATTTACTACATATTCTACTACATTTTTTGGGGATGTCAAGAATTTTTTAACAACTTAACCTAAAAAATCTGCCTAGACCACTGGACCAGGCAGATTAAATCTTATTTTTCAACGTTTTAAAAAAAGCCTATTTCACCAAGTCACTCTTGAGATAAGCATCGACCATGCGCTCTGTCGCCACGACAGAATCCACGTGGGTCCGCTCATAAGAGTGGCTAGACTCAATCCCTGCTCCGAGAAGACCATGCTTGACTTCTGCTCCTGCACTCATGGCTGCGGAGGCATCCGAGCCATAGAACGGATAGATGTCCAGTTTGTAAGGGATGTTTTGCTCCTTAGCCAAGGCCACCAAGTGCTGGCGGAAACCGTAGTGGTAAGGTCCAGAAGCATCTTTGACACAGATAGAAACCGTGTACTCATCTGTCTGCTGGTCATCTCCCATAGCCCCCATGTCTACTGCTAGATATTCCACGGCTTGAGCTGGGATGCTAGAGTTAGCCCCATGTCCCACTTCTTCAAAGACAGAAAAGGCAAAGTGAGTCGTCACTGGTAGGGTCACGCCTTCTTCCTTGTAAACACGAAGGAGGTTAAGCAAGATGGCAGCGCTGACCTTATCATCCAGGTGGCGAGACTTGATAAAGCCTGTATCTGTGACGATGGTCCGAGCATCAAAGCTGATAAAGTCTCCCACTTCAATCCCTAAGTCACGGGTTTCTTTTTCAGAGGTCACTTTTTCATCCAAGCGCACTTCCATGTTGTCCTGGGTCCGCTCCACTGTTCCTGCATCCTTGTAGACGTGGCAAGAGGTTTGGTGGACAAGGATAGTACCGGAGTGGGTCTTACCAGTATTGGCCACATGGACCGTACAGTTTTCCCCTTCAATCATGTTCCAAGGGAAACCACCGATACGGTCTAGCTTGAGACGGCCATCTGGTTTGACAGCACGGACAATCGCTCCCAAAGTATCCACATGGGCCGTGATATAGCGGTGTTGCTCGTCATTCTCACCCTTGAGGACAACGGTTACGCCTCCCTTAGCTGTCCGAACAGGGCTGTAGCCCATGTCTGTCAAAGTCTTGACCAAGTAAGCTGCTACTTCTTCCGTAAAGCCTGTCGGTGATGCGATGGCTGTGAGTTCTTTTAGATATTCAACTGTTTGATTCATGAATTTCTCCTTCAATAATCTGCTAGTACGATTATAGCACGACTGCCTTTAAAAGACTAGCTCTGATAGAAAGCAAAAAAGGCTGGGACAAAAGTCCTAACCTCTCAATTGTCTTTGGATTGTCGAGCAAGACGTAGTGGTTGAGTGGGCTCTACTACGCTGATTTCATCAGCTTTTAAAGCCATACTCAACTGTGCGGAGATGGGACGACGAAATCGAACTCTAACGAATTACCGATTTCTGTCCCAATCTCTCTTTCTTTATTTCTTTTCAGATCTAATCTACAGCTGAGGAAACTGAGCCCCCACAGAGAAGACAGGGACCTTAGCTACTCAAACCTCCAACAAACTTATAAGCAGTTACCAAAGCATTTGTCATGGTATCACGGGTTGCTTTGAAGGCCTCGATAAAGGCTGCACGGTGCTCTTCTGGGAAAAGCGTTGTATCATCTCCAAATTGAGTAAGAGTTTCATTCACAGAAGCCAACTCTTCATCCATCTTCTTGATACCAGGTTCCAAAGTCTTGAAGTAAGATTCTTGTTCAGATTTTGGCAACTTTTCACCCAATTCATTGGCATGCTTCTTATAATTTTCAGCTAGTTTTGCATAAAGTCCCTTGATATCCCCGATTGTTTTCGCATTTTCAATTTCCTGATCTGTTACCAAAACAACTTCTGGAGTAGTTGCTTGAGCGCCAGAGCCTGAAGTAGACTGACTAGAAGAGCTACTTGTATCATCTGTCAATTCAAATTTCTTTGAAGAAAATGATTTCTTCTTAGATGAGGATGTTTTCTTAGAGGAAGAAGATTTCTTTTCCACCTTGCTTGAAGACTTCTCTGAAGAAGCCTTTGGTTTTGCAGTTTGATTTCCCGAACATGCGACCAAGGTCAAAACCGAGAGAAGGGTAATGCCGCTTGCGACTAATTTTTTCATGGTTAACTCCTATTCATAATTCATTTATAGAATTATATCTAAAATTATTTCGAATGTCAAAGCATTATAATATCTTAGCTCCTTCTGCTGACGCTATATTTTCAAGATGAGATAGGCCTTCTACCCTCTATAGTCCTTTCTTAAATTGTCGGACTTTTATCATTTAGGACAAAGGACTTGCAATATTACTTAACTTTAATTATAATCATTCTAAATAAGAAATCAGGAGACAAGTATGACTGAAACTAAACATGGCGTTGATGCCTCATTTAACGACCGCTTAAATATCTTACGAGCTGGAGTGCTCGGTGCCAATGATGGCATTATCTCAATCGCTGGAGTCGTTATCGGGGTTGCCAGCGCGACCAGCAATCTTTGGATTATCTTCCTATCTGGACTCTCTGCCATTCTGGCCGGTGCCTTCTCTATGGCGGGTGGTGAATACGTGTCTGTATCCACCCAAAAGGATACAGAAGAAGCCGCTGTGAGTCGGGAGCAAGCCCTTCTGGACCGCGATCCAAAAGCCGCCCGCGACTCCCTCTACGCAGCCTATATTCAAAATGGGGAATGCGAAACGGCTGCTCAAATCATGAGCGAGCGGGCCTTTCTCAAACACCCTCTCAAGGCCCTAGTGGAAGAAAAGTATGGCCTGGAGTATGAAGAGTTTACCAATCCTTGGCATGCGGCCATCTCTAGTTTTGTAGCTTTTGTCCTCGGCTCTCTTCCACCTATGCTGTCTATTATCCTCTTGCCAAAAGAAATCCGGATCCCAGCAACGGTGATCATCGTGGCCTTTTCCCTTCTCTTTACCGGCTACACCAGTGCCAAGCTAGGAAAAGCACCTACCAAGCAAGCCATGATCCGTAACTTGGTTATCGGACTACTGACTATGGGTGTTACCTATCTCTTCGGACAATTGTTTAGTATCTAACAAAAGCTGAGACTTCTGTCTCAGCTTTTGTTACGCTTCCAATAGGGCTTGGGCTTGTTTTTCCAATCCTGCGATTGCTTCGTCTGTCAAGACCAATTCACCTGTTGCCCAGGCTTCTGGGTTAACGGTTGTTCCTGTGAAGTCTCCTACTACTTGGGTACGAACGAATGGTAGGAGGGCTTGGTAGGCCGCAAACATTGGCTCGTGTCCTGCATTAGCGACTGAAGAGACTGTTACGATCTTGTCTTGGAGGGCAGATGGACCACGAGTTTCTGATAGGTCAAGGGCACGGCTGAGCCAGTCGATCAAGTTTTTCACTACACCTGGAATGGCAAAGTTATAGACTGGCGAGAAGATCCAGATGGCATCCGCCGCAAGGACTGCATCACGCGCCGCTTGCACTGCTGGCAAGGTTGGTGTTTCCAAATCTTGGTTCATCATTGGGATGTCTTTGTAGTCCAAGTAAGTCACTGTTGCTTTTCCTTCTAGGATGCTTTCTGCTTTCTTAGCCATTTGGTGGTTGAAAGATCCTTGACGAAGAGATCCGACGATAAATAAAATGTTTTTCATAGTTGTTTCCTCTTTCTGTTGTAAGTTTATTTATTACAAAAACTATTATACACGGCCTAGATGTAATGTCAAGAATTACATCTTGAAATATCACTAATTTTTACTATTTTGTTTTTTTATCTCAAAAGGCCTAATTTATCAAGGTTTCTAACCCTTTCTGACGCGGGTCACAATCCCATCCGGATCTGTAAACTCGAGCTCACTTGAGGTCAGCCAGATGACAGGTGCCCCCTCTTCTTTTGCTCTCTCTGCGATGGCAACCAGGTCTTCTTTCTGTTCTACGTGGACGACGTAATAGGCTAGCCCAGGAAGTTGCTCTTCACGTTTGGCTAAGTGCTTGCCACCCCACTCATTGACTGCCAGGTGATGGTGGTAGTCCCCAGAGGCAATCCAGCTAGCAGATGGGACGGTGAACTTATCCGATAACTCAAGCACCTTCTGATAAAAGGCTGACGCTGCTTGGCTATCTCTCACGGTGAGGTGGATATGACCCATGCGGGTAGCAGACGCTATCTGGAAAGGCTCCACATTGCGGCCCATCTCATAAATCTCTTGGGCAGAGAGCTCCTCTGTCACCCCAATGATGCGACCATCCTCACGGATATCCCACTCTGCCACTGGCTTATTCCGATAGAGCTCAATGCCATTGCCCTCTGGATCTTCAAAATAGAGAGCTTCGCTGTAGCCATGGTCAGCAGCCCCGACAAAGGGAACCTTCAACTCAGCCATATGCTTGAAGACATCCGCCAGGTCCTCCCGACTAGGTAGGAGAATGGCCATGTGGTAGAGACCGTAGCTAGCCTTAACAGCTTCGGTCTGATCCGTTTGGATGAGATGGACCAAGGGCTTACCTCCAGCCCCAAGAAGGACTTCCTCCTCAGTCTGAGACAAAATCTCCAACCCCAGAATCTGGGTGTAAAAAGCGGTCTGGCGAGCCAGATCCTTCACATTGAGCACTGCTTCTGCCAAGTAAATCTTGCTATTGTAGGCGTAGGTCATAGGTGTCTCCTTTTCGGTTCTGTTATTTGTTGTAACATTTTATATTACATCATTATACACTCTTTTATAAAAGAAGCAAGAAAAACAACTCGACAGAAAACCCTCCTTAGAAAACTAAGGAGGGAATTGACTGTTAGATGCTATTAAGACTTACCCCTTAAACTCCTCGACAAATTTCTTGAGTTCGGCATCGGCTTCTGGTGTCGTTCCATGAAGCTGGCTGAGCATGTCTAGAAGAGAAGCTGTCTGGGTCTCAATCGTCGCATTGGTTTGGTTAATCTTAGCCACGATCTCTGTCAGTGGCTCCACTTCTTCTTCCTCAAAGGTGTCCACATAGCGTGGGATATTGAGGTTGTAGTCATTCTCGACGATCTCCTCAAAGCTAGCCAGATGGGCAAACTTATCCATGTCCTCTCTGCTCTTATAGGCCTTGAGGATCTTCTCGATATGGGCATCCGTCATGATGTTCTGATTCTTGCCCTTATCAAATTCCTTAGAAGCATCGATAAAGTAAACGTCCCGATTGGTGCGGTTCTTCTTGAGAATAATGACCGTCGTTGGGATGCTGGTATTGAAGAAGATATTGGCAGGAAGACCGATCACGGTATCGATAGCCCCTTCTTCCAGCAAGGCCTTACGAATGGTTCCTTCAGCATTGCCACGGAAAAGGACCCCGTGAGGAAGGACGATGGCCATGACACCCTTGTCCTGCTTAAGGTGGTAATACCCGTGCAAGAGAAAGGCAAAGTCTGCCTTGGATTGAGGCGCGAGCTTGCCAAATGGGGAGAAGCGAGGATCTTGGAGGAAGCCGGAGCTTGCAGACCACTTGGCTGAGTATGGTGGGTTCATGAGGACCCCATCAAAGTTAGTCGGCTCTTGGGTTGGCCAGTCTTCGTCCAGCGTATCGGCATTGTGCAAGAACTGGTTTTCCACCGGAACCCCGTGTAGGATCATGTTCATCCGAGCCAGGTTATAGGTAGAGGTATTGAGCTCCTGACCAAAGTACTGGACAGTTTGAGGCTGGTGAGAATACTTCTTGGCATTGAGCAAGAGGGAGCCCGATCCCATGGTGGCATCGTAGATGGTAAAGCCCTGCTCATCTTCACGCCCTAAAAAGGCAATCTGGGTCATGAGCTTTGCTACAGGCTGGGGCGTATAGAACTCTCCTGCCTTCTTACCCGAGTCGGTCGCAAACTGACCAATCAAGTACTCGTAAGCATCCCCAAGCATATCACCCGCATGACCTGCCACGTCCAGCACTGCTAGCTCTTTCATAACGGCAGCCACTAGCTGGTTTTGCTTTTGAGGAGTTGCCCCTAGCTTCTTGGAATAGAGATCAATGTCCTCAAAGAGATTTTCATAGAGGTCGTCACTTTGCTCAATGTTTCGAAAGCCTTGAGCTAGATCTTCTAGCTGGAAGGTCCCTTCATTGACCCGGTCTACCAAGGCCGTAAAGGTCAAGTCAGGCTTGATGACATAGTTGAGCTCATCGGTGATGACAGTGATGAGATCCTCTTGAGAGTCTGGATCCTCGTAGTAGGTTCGGTAAAGCTCCAAGGCTTCATCTAAGCTCTCTGTCTCCTCCTCCATGGTCTCCGCCACGAAGAAGAGCAACTTATCTGAGAGGTACTTGTAAAAGATCATCCCCAAAAGGTAAGACTTGTAGTCATTGGCATCCATCTTAGAGCGGAGCACATCCGCTGAGTTCCACAGGGCTTGGTAGAGCGACTGGGAGGTTTGTGTTGTTTCCATAGTAATTCTTTCTGATATCTTTTAGACCTTTTCTTGTTCCAGTGGGACAACGGCGAGGGTCTTGCCCAGACTGGCTAAGACTTTCAAGACCGTGTCCAATTGAGGACTGGTCTTGCCTGTCTCCATCCGAGCGATGACCGGTTGACTGACCCCACTGAGTTCTTCTAGTTTCTTTTGGCTAATTCCCTTTTCATGCCGAGCTTCGATCAGCTCTGTCATAATCGCGACCCGCAGATTACTTTCCAGGATTTCTTCCTTGGTGAAGAGCTCTGCTCTCACATCTTTCCAATTGCTGCCAATGGCACTATTCTTCATCTCTTAGCCCTCTTTCCTTCAAATCTTCCAACTCCCGCTTGGCTTTCTCGATCTCTCGTCTAGGTGTCTTTTGCGTCTTTTTGACAAAATGATGCAGTAAGACAAAGCTCCCATCCAGCCAAGCCACGAATAAAATCCGATCCCGTAAAGGTCTCAACTCCCAGATTTCCGCATCCAGATGCTTGATGTAGGGTTGGCCAGCACGTGTTCCATGCTGGCTCAAAAACTCGATGTAGTCGTTGAGCTTGTTCAGTTTGATCCGGCTGTCCTTATTATCGCGACGAGCTAGCTCCCTCATGTAGTCCAAGACCGGTTGATTCCCTTGTTTGTCCTTATAAAAATAAATAGCGTGCACAAAGCAACCTCTTTTCGAATATATTATAACTCTAAAGTTATTGAAAGTAAATACTTTTAAGTTATTAAGCACTAAGGAGCTCCCTTTGAAAAGATCAAAGGGGCTCACTTATACTATTCGAAAAATGATGGGCACATGGATGCAGATAAGGATCATTTTTGTAGGTTAGATAAACATATCTTGTAAGAGTTTTTAGTGTTTAAAGTTAGGATTATAAAAAACTAGCATCCTTAATTATTATTAAGCAAAGTTACAAGTTCACTAAAATATTTGTTTCTCAATAAGTTTTGCAACTCAGAATCTGTTGCAATACTACTTAATGCCTTATTTTTAAAATTGCGAGTGATTACATTATCTCCTAGTTGATTGATTATTTCTTTTTTTAGGTTACAAATCTTTAAAATTGATGAGAAATTTGATGAAACTAAAGCTTCTTCAACAATAGAAGTTATAGTTTCAACTGTTGAAGTTACATCGAATCTAGTTACTAAACCTTTTAAAAATTTTTGAGCATCATGTTTAGTTGGTTTATTTTTCTCTATAAAATGGCTTTCCATAAATTCATCAAGTTTCTTTTTCAAGGCGATACTTATTATCTTATCTTTATTTTTTATACATAAACTTTTAATAGCTTCTTGGAATTTATTTAATTTTTGATCTTTATCTTGATCATCAGATGCCAAAACTGACTTTACTATTTCTTCATTCACTAGAAGCATCTCTATCTCATTAAAAGGGAGTACAAAAATATTTTTCTTTTTATATTTCGTAATTTTCGCATCCTTCATCCAATCATAATCAATAATGCCATATGCTTTATTTCCATGCATTTTGTCTAAATTATTATAAGCTTCAGTATGCTGAATGACTTGTTTATGCCCTTGTACCGGTTTTACAAAACAAAATTTACTGAATAGTTTAGAATAGATTTTATAATCTATACTAGTTTTAGTTCCCTCACAAAATAATATTGGTTTCCTTGTGCCAGAAACTTCTGTTAATAAGGATAAAGGAAATTCTTGTGTACCCTCCAAAACCTGATGCTCCAAATCATAAGGTGCTTCAAATTTCTTACACCATATGTAACTTGCATTTGTTCTAGATTGAACAAAGTCCATATTATGTGAAGCAAAAACAAATTGACAATCCGATCGCTCTGATATCAGCAAATCCCACAATTCATTATAGACAGCAGCGTTTAAGAAAGTCTCAGGTTCATCAACGATAATATAGCTATTTTCTGGAGCTAGAAGGACATTACCAATATAAAACAATATGCAACGTTCTCCATCACTAAGTCCATTTATACTATATTTAGATCCAGTTCTTACAACTTCTAAAACTCTATGATTAGATTCAGGATTAAATGTTATTTCTGGGAAAATTTGATTCCATATTTGTTCCACTCTATCCAATAAAGTTATAGGTAAATTTTTTTCTTTTCTTGATCTACGAGTAACTATGTCTGTGTAGTCTTTTACCAACAATGTTATTAATTTAGTAAACGTATTTGAAAAATCATTTTCAATCTTTGTTGGAAACAAATCAATTGTTTCATATTTAAGATCAACTTCTTTTAAATCTTGAATGTATCTTTCTCTAGTAATTCCATTTCGATCATGGATATTTGAAACAAAATATAATAATTTCTGTGCTGGCAAAACATACATTTCATTACTATTAATCTTACTATTATTCTTTCTTAATTCATTAATAAGACTTGATTTCCCTGCCCCGTTTGCCCCTATAATAACAGTAGTAGAATCTATTTTAGCAATAAAAGAGAAAAGTTTAATTACTTTGAAATTATATATAATTTGAGGAAATAAAGAATCATACAAATGAATATCACCACCATAACAATTGTAGATACTTTCTAACAAATTATCACGTAATGTTTTATACCTTACCGTTACATCATTAGACAAAACTTCTTCATTTAGCTCTTTATTTATAAAAGACATAAGTTCAAATAGATAATCATCTACTCGATTATATAAATCTTTTTCATAATCATATATTTGACTTAAATTATCTCGAAACCTTTTCTTTTCAGATTCTAACTTTTCAATCAAATCTTTTTTAGAACTATACATAATTCCTCCTTAGACAAACATATCCTGCAAGAGTTTCTTTTTCAAAGTCTCAAGCTGAGTAATTTTTTCTTGGTGAGAGTTAATGATATTATCGATGTTTGAGAAATAAGAGCCGATGGCTTGTTGTTCAGCTATTGGTGGTAAATAAAATGGAATCTCCGAAAAAGTTGGAAACTGTACACGTTGTTTTTCAATCAGAGTTCCTGTAGCAAATTGTTTATATTGATAAATTGCGTACGTTGTTTTCAATAGAATTTTTAAAAAATCATTATCAAATTTTTCTATATCTCTATTTTTCATCACAACATAATAACCAGAAACTGAAATAGTAACTTCATTATCGTTTAAATCCAAAGCACCTAATGTAAGATTCATTGGATTATAAACAAACTCATTTACATCAACCTTTTTAAATTTATCATTCTTTTTTACCAAAAAATCTCTTTTATAACGATCTGTTTTAGGTGTTAATCCCTTCTCAACTGTTAAACTCCATAACTCGTTTTCTACAGAAGGTTCAATATAATTTGATACTTGTTCAAAAATATCACCTAGGTAATACTTTCCCCACTCACCGTCGAATCCATCCAAACGAATCTCAGGAAGAGTTTGTCCAGGTTTCGGGAACATCTTGGAAAGCATGGTTGCCTTAAGAGATTGGTAGTTGGCAAGATTGTCCTTGCAGCTAGCCAGAAGGTCGTCGACGGTGCGGAAAAGGGCACCAATAGCAGATTGTTCATCAAACTCTGGAAGACTTATTTTCTTCGATAGCAAGTCTTCCTTGGTAATACCTTTAATTGAAGTTCCTTGTAGTTGTGCACTTTCTTTTTGGAGTATTCTATAGATACTATAGACTATGAATTGAGTATCACCATTTAAATCTGAGAGCGACAAAAAATCTTGGCTTGTTGCATAATCTTGATCTATGATAGCCAATTTACCAACACCAACTCTGGTAACAATAGCAATAGAATTTTTAGGAATTAATTTCGCTGACGAATTTTGCAATCCTTCCTCTGAAATAAATTTTTGCGGTATAACACCAAATAGTATATCCTTTTGGATATCAGATGACTGAATCCACGGTATAGAGCCACCCCAAAAAGTTGGCTCTTTTGTACTCGGAGTACCTCCTGTTTTGAACTGACTAGCTAAATCACTAATCTTTACAAAAAGCCAATTCTTATCAAATTTTTCAAATCTATATATAGGTGATTCAATTTTCATTTATTACTCTTTTCAATACGAGAGTGAATTCGGTACCCTAGCGCACTCTCAATTTTCTTCTTCCTATTTTTTAATTGTAACAACATCAAATTGTTTGTGTTTGGACTAATTTTATCAAAAATATGTTGAGCACGCTTAGCGTAGCTTATAAAATTACTCGGATAGTATTTGGATTTTCCAAAATCTGTATACAAAGAATAAATCTTATGTCGGTTAGGCAGTTTTGTTAAATTTTTATTTTTTTGAATACTTTTCGATTTGTAAATTAATTTTCTTGCTTCTCGATAAAATTTATAAATACTTTTTTCACGTAATCTAACATTAAAACCATCAAATGTAAAACCTAAATAATCAACGTGACTCTCTTTACCTAGGCTATTATATACTACATTATCTTTTATTTGATATGTTTTATTCTTTTCAGCTTGGAGACAAATCCTGTTAATTTCTGCTAAACTCTCCAATTTTGAATTCATTTTCTTTTCATAATCAATGCCATATTCATCCTTTAGCATATTCTCATTAAGTACTAAAATAAAATCGTCAGAATATCTTTGATAAAAACCATTAAAATCTCTTGCTAAAGCAGACAAATCCTTATCAAAATCAATCGCATATATATTAGCCAGCACACCACTCAAAGAATTGCCTTGTGGGATTCCATAAGAATTAGTGTTTATGTAGCATTTATGTGTTTTCTGATATTTCCTAAAATCTCTTATACTATTAAAATAACTATAATTCTTCTTTTGAACTAACGGGCTATTTGAGGATTCTAAACTTTCCTTATCAATATAAGCAAATTTTGTTATAGATTTAAAAACATTATACCAATCATCAGATAATTTTTGAACATTGAGTACTCGAATTAATCTTTCTTTCAACAATCTATGATCGAGAGTATCAAAGAAATGTTCAAAATCTCCAACAACAATTAGTGCATTTTTTTGACTTTCAATAAAAGATATAGCTTCCGCAGCAAAATTAATACTACTTTGATGCTTTTTATTGGTACGATAAGCAACTGAATATTGATTAAGCTTTGTACTTCTCATCCATTCATTATATTTTATGTTTAATAAGTCTGAGTAATATTTATAAATATAACTATCTAGGTGGCCAGAATACATTAAAGTACGAACTTTACGTTTTATAGGTCGAAAACTTGATATTTTTAATTGTTTTCCTACATACTTCTCAGTTATTCTTTCATAACGCAAAAAAGGAAGAAAGCTATGATGAGCAATCTTTTTGGAATTTGAAACATATAGTTTCACTTTATCAAAATTAATACGCTTATCAAGGTGCTTGTATTTCTTACAAATGTATAATTTTAAATTAATATCGTTCATAAAAATAAAAAAGGAGCAATATTAGTAATAGGTCGGTAATCCTATATATAACCAATATTGCACACATATTAAAATAAATTACCGATTTTTAAATTCGTCGTAATCTCAATAAGAATATTAATTAAAAGTTGTTTGAACATATCAAACATCTCCTTTCTTATTAATGAGTATTTGACTCTTTTCATAAGAGTAGAGATTGTCGTCACTAATTCTAGTTTGACAATCTCGACTCTGATACGCTGGCCGAAGGACAGTCGTGTCAAAATTCGTATTATTATCCTACATAACAACACGCCTGTAATGAAGATTACAGGTGAGAACGTCCAGAAATTATGGAGCGAAATCAAGTTCTGTACGATTGAGACAACGAAATTCATATTCCCACGCGGCTATACCCGTGGACTATATTATTATAACATTTTATAAAATTTCGTCAAGTTGTTGTTTAACTTCATTAATTGTATCTAAAAAAAGAGAAGATCATCCTTCTCCTCTTCGCACTATTCAACTTTATATTATCCTTTTGTCAAAAATTCAACTAATTCAACATCTAATAGGGATTTATTATCACTAAATTTTTCTACATGATTTAAATACTCAAGGAATAACTCTGGTGTCTTTTGTGTCTCATCAAGTATAAAATTCTTATCCTTATTTTCTCTATACTGAGTATCAATGATCCTGTCTCTAAGTTGTTTCTGAGTCAAAGGTTTACCCGAAGAATCCTGATTTTTTGGATCTTGTTGCATTCCTTTAAATATATATGATACGTATCTCTCAGGTGTTACTTCATATCTTTTATTTACGATATTTTTTGGAATTAAGATTAATAATGGATTACTTTTTTTCACATCTGGGTCAAGTAAATATCTACTCTTAAACTTCGACCATTCATGTTTCTTAATATCCCAATAATCAAATTCCATTGTATCTTCACTTATTCTCAAATTATGTTTCTTTGCTTGCTTTAATGAAAACTCAATTAGTTCCTTTTTCAGTAAACTAACTATTAAGTCAGTCATTCTATCTTTAGAAAATTTAAAAGTGAACATTGGCATAGCCACAGATGTTAGTAAGTTTTCTTGAACATGTTGTTGTGAACCATATACATATCCAAAAAATTGATTTAGCATTCTCATTGATACGCCTGTCCCACTAGATTTATTTTGAGAATATCCTAGATGAAATGCATTACATTCTTTTGAATGATTAAATAAATTTAAAGCATCATATTTCTTGTTATTTTGGTAAAGCCTATATACTGTTCTAATAAAATCATCAACAATTTTTTTAAAATTGTCTGGCAATAACAATGGATCTACAAATAACATAACATCTTCATTTGTATCAACATCTAAGAAGTCTAATCCTATTTGTATGTGTTCTCTATTTAAATACTTTGATAATCGAATACCGATCACCCACTTTCAATAAAATATGTAGAATGTAGGTTAGGATTTTTCACTTAGATTTACAATCTATCAAATAAATGATACACTAGATGTGGAGTTTTTGAATAGTGCTTTCCTGAACTAGCGAAAAATCCTAATCCTATCAAGTCGTCAGCGGCAACTGACGTCTTTTTTTCTACATTTAAAATTATAGCATACAAAAATTAAAAATCAATATCTTGTGGTATTTACTGGAAAAAAAATTACCAAACACAATATATAGTTAATCATTGCCTTATTAAGTTCATATTCCTATCATAATCTATATGTAGTGCATTTAATTTCTTAATGCAAAATCCAAAATCTCCCTTAGAACAGTCATTCTAGGGGAGATTTTGGATTTTATATTGATACTTTCTTCATTTCCTACCTCCCCACTCTCAGCGGTTCAATCACCTCTTCGATCAGTTGGGTATAGGCTTCTTTGATTTGTTTTTTGTAGCTGAGTGGGTTGAGGGCATCTGCTACTTCTGCTTTGTAGTCTTTGTAGCGTTGGCTCTTGGTCAGCTGGCTTTCACCGGCTTGTTTTTTGGCACCTTTGCGGTAGTGTTGGATATAGTAGCGCAGCTCATCGGCTCCAATATACCAGTTTTTGGCGAAGCTTACGATATGGCTATCGATGATGGATTCGATCATCTGATCCAAGACTCCAGTGATGGATTGTCCTCGGTAGCGTTCGGGCTCTTCTTGGACTTGGGTCCAGAGATTTTGGATGATCTCCGCTAGGCTTGGATTGGTCCGGTTCAGGCTCTCAATATAGCTATCCACGGTTGCGATATCTTTGTCACTCAGGGTCTGTTCGTCATTCTCCTCCTGCTGGATCATACTCTGAATCAGCATCAGGATATAGGCATAGTTGATCTCATCGACTTGGACGGACTCCAGCTCATAGTGGATGTCCAGTTCATCTTGGCTGTCCACTTCTGGGTCCCTGCTCTTGATCGCTGCCAGGATATTTTTATAGAGACCCAGATAGGCTTCGAGCTGACTGTCGCTGAGACCTGTTTCCCGATAGATCTCTTCCTTATCGTACTCTGAGTAGACGCGGATCGAGGCTTGGTACTTGTCAAAGACCTGATAGGCTTTAGCCACCTTGCGGAGCTGGGCTGTTGGAGCCTGTTCGAGGGCGACTCCTTCTTCTTCGAAGTCTGTGACTTGGCCTTTAAACTCTGCCCAGGCTTTTAAGAAGTTGCGCTTCTCTTCTTCCCAGCTGGGTGCCAGGACCTCATTTTCTCCCCCATTGGAGTAGAGCTTGAGGGCATTGTCGACGGCTTCCTTGAAGGCTAGAGGGCGCTGGAAGGTGATGATATGGCCGAAGTGCTTCTTGTCATCAAAGATCCGATTGGTCCGGCTAAAGGCCTGGATCAAGTCCTGTGGGCGCATGGGCTTGCGATCGATAAAGAGCGTAGAAAGACAAGGTGCATCAAAACCAGTCAAGAGACGGTCGACCACGATGACTAGGTCCAACTGCTCATTGCGGTAGAGGTACTTGTCCTGCTTTCTAGCCAGACGATTATTGACATCAGTGTTAAAGCCCCGCATATCTGCTAGGCTAAAATGCGTGCCAAACTCTTGGTTGTAGTCCTCCATGACCTGCTTCATGTGGTCTTGGTAGCCGATGGACTCTTCCTCATTTTCAGATACCGAGTAGGTGATGGTAAACTTTGGAAAATCTGGTAGGTGGCGTTTGACCCGCTCGGAGACCTTGACCCGCTCCTTTCCAGCGAGAATGCTCTTGAGCAGATTATAATAGGCCTGTGCACGTGGGATGGACTTGACTGTCAAGATAGCCTCATAGCTCTTTCCGACCCCTTTAGGGATATTGAGCTGTTGCTGGCTCTTATTGAGGATGGCATCTAGAACCTCTAGCATGTGCTCCTTGTCCTCATAGGCCTGGTCCGGGATTTCTTCTTCTAGGAGATCCGAGATGATAGTATTGCGATAGTCTACCTTAAAGCCCAGAACTGCTCCATCATGGATGGCTTCCTTGACGGTGTATTCATGCAGGCGATCGCCATACTGTTGGTGGGTGGTCTGAGCCAGGTCTCCCACTTGTTTGCGTTTGTTTTCCTTAAAGATCGGAGTCCCTGTAAAGCCATACCAGAGAGAGTTCTTGAAGTAGGCTTTGATCTCCTTTTGCGTCTGTGGCGTGACTGCCCGGTGGCACTCATCCACGACAAAAGCCACGCGCAGGTCCTTGATCTTCCCAGCATCCCGCTGGTACTTCCCTTCTTCGAACTTACGCATCATGGTCGTGATTTTCTGGATGGTGGTGACTACCACGCGCTTGTCATTACCACCTAGGCGCTTGACCAGTTCGTGGGTATTGTCCGTCTCGTCGATGTCGATGACATCATTGGCCGCATAAGAAAGGAAGGACGAGGTCGTCTGCTGGTCCAAGTCTCTGCGGTCGACGACAAAGATGGTCTTTTGGATCGCTGGAATCTGCAAGAGATTGCGCGCTACTTTGTAAGAGGTCAGGGTCTTGCCTGAACCGGTCGTATGCCAGATATAGCCCGACTCTTGACGGCGAGAAGCTTCCTGCACGGCCTCAATAGCATGGATCTGGTAGGGACGCAGGAGGATGAGGGCTTTTTTACTGTCGTCGATGACCGAGTACTGCATGACCATCTGGTGGGCCCGTGGGATGGAGAGGACCTCATGGGCAAAGCTGTTGAGATCGATCATGGGCTGGTTGTCCTTGTCCACCCACTTGGTCAGGAATTGCTTGTTTAGCTTGCTTTCACGGGCTGCAGCGATATAGCGTGTGTCGACTTTATTGGTCACGACAAACATCTGTAAGCTCGAGTAAATGCCCCGGAACTTACCTTCTCGGTCGTACTTTTTGATCTGGTGAAAGGCATCTAGAAAGGCTACTCGTGGACTCTTGAGTTCGATATGGATGAGAGGCAGGCCATTGATCAAAAGGGTCGTATCGAGCCGTCGATCCTGGTCTAGCGGATAAGCCTTATCGCGTTCGACTTGATTGACCACTTCATAGCTTGACTTACCAGCAGCGATATTGTCCCGCCAGATGACCGCGAGACGGATGGTGCCTAGACTGGCATCCTCACGTTGAACTTCAACCTTGGCGATGCCATTTTCACCAGCAAGCCACTTGGCTGCTTCATAGTAGCTGACAAAGTTGAGCTGGTTCTTGATCTGGCGCTTTTCTTGGTCGGTCAAGGGATGGTCCGCTAGTACGGTGACATTGTTTTGCGCCAGCTTGTCAAAGAAATTGTCCCATAACTGGTCTTCATTCTTGAGATCCTCGCGGTAGGTCCACTGACTCTCTCCTGATGTCAACTGCTGGATCAACTGTCTTTCGATCTCAAGTTCTGGAGTTGCTACTGCCTTCATCCCTCTATCCTTTTCCTGTACATAATCTCCTATTATTATAGCATGTTTGGGAAAGAAATTAACGCTCTCAAAGCATTTTGTTGGTTTTTCGCGTAAAAAAACGAACCTGGTCTGGTCCGTTTTTTCTTAATCTAATTGAATCCCTTTTTCTGCTAGGTTATCTAGGCATTCTTGGAGGTAAGTGTCCTGATGCTCGGGATAGATGGGTGTACTCAAGGCTTCTTCTCCCAGTTCTGGGTAGGCTGGGCAGGTCTTGCCTCGGTAGGTCGGCTCCCACCACTCTGGGCTTACCTTGTAGCCACGAGCGGTCATCTCCTCCATGATCAGGCGGTGATAGGCATAGAGGCGATAGGGCGAATAGTCAAAGACATAGTTGACCGTCGCGTGCTTCTTGCCCCAGCCATTGCCTCGAAGGGCGCAGCATTCCCGGTGTTGGCCTAGGAGCTGGGGACGAGGGAGTTTGGGAATCAAATCTTGGTGCCACAGTCTCATCTATTGACCTCCTAGTAGTGTCGAGTCTTGCAAGTAGCGATTGGGATAGCGCTCTAGGAGCCTCTGGATCCCCTTGATGAGATCTTCTTGACTAGCTTGCCCATGTTGGTACTTTTCAAGTACCAACATGAAATCCGCCTTTTCCTCAGGAGTCGCCTGCTTTTTGAAATAGCCCCAGACATGCTGGAAGGCATTGGAGACCTGGCCACGATTCTCCGGTAAGGCCAGCGCTTGCTGGATCAGGTCCTCGACGTGGCTGACCTCCACCTGGTCTTGCTTGAGGTATTCCCGGATCTCCTTGTAAATGTTGCTGGAATGACTCAGCACCAGGTATTTATTTTTTGCCCATAGGACTTGGCAGTGATGTTTTTGATCCACTCGTGTCTCCTTTTGATCTTCTCTATGAATAGTCCTCCCATTATACCATGGAAATGAGTTAAGTCATAAAAAAAGCGGACCTACAAGGCCCGTTTTTCTCTCTGTTTTATTTATCAAAGGGAGGCTTTTAACTGTTCTATCTGCTCTTCACTTAAATCGGTGTACTGTTGGACTTCCTCAGTGCTAAAGCCATTGGCCAAGAGTCCTTGGGCGATACGAAGGGTAGCTTCTTCTCGTCCTTGTTCTAGTCCTTTTTTTAAACCTTGTTCTAATGCAATCTTGCCAGCTTCTTCCTTGGTTTCTTTGAGCAAGGTTTCCATACACATGTTCCAGTTTTCTCTGAGGCGGATGCGTTCATCTATCATGTCTTTTTCCTCCTTGGTCCAATTGGATGGGATTAAGAGTGACTCTGCTTGTTCGATCACTTGATCTGGCTGATGACTAAAGGGATGATTCCCGAAGAATTCTAGCCACTGTTGCAATGGATCACTCACTTGCGCCCCTCTCCTTTCATTATACTTGTCCAATTCTAAAAAGGCAAGTCGCAATAGATTATGACGTTGATTCCCCTTGCTATTAGCGAGAAGGGGACCCCCATGGATGGCATGACGCACTTCATACACATTGACAGGAGAAGCCTCATCAGGGAAAATACTTTTCTCCAAGATCGCAATCCCATAGACTGGAACCAGATCCTCGTACATCTGATGGGTCTGGCCTTTCTTCCGTTTCTTCCGGACATTTTCAATCAACTGGTTGGCCAAATAATAATAAAAACGATTGACAAAATACTCCTGCTTCATGACTTGAATCTCAATAATGACTTCTAGGCCTGTATCCAATTTGGCCCTTACATCTACAGAAGTTTCAAATGGGAAATCTCCTAGGAAACCTTGTTCATGAATTTGATTGCCTTCTAAGATTTCTACCGAGCGGATGGGTAAATCCAAGACCTCTTGGATAAATTTTGCAGTGACATCTGGAATACTAAAAATTTTCTTTGCAATCAGATCCAGAGTGGGTGAAATATGGGGATGACGTTTGCGCATCTTTTTCCTCCTTTTACATTCTTAATAAGGGAGAACCAACTCCTCCCTCACTTATATCATTCGTAAAAAAATTCACTCCCACGAAAAATAGTCTGAGACCTACTCAGACATTAAATATAGAAAGACCATTTTTTCATAAAACAATCATCGATTTTACAAAAAATGTATTAGTTTAAAAGTGATTAAAATAGAGACTGAAACTTTCCGCCGTGAGAAAAGTGCCTGAAACAATATTGTTTCAGGCACTCGGGAGTTTTGAAACTTTAGGTTCAAAACTAAGGCATGGAACTTCTTCGAAGTTCGCTGACGTCCGATCTCACCTAAGGAAAGTTTCAAAGATAAGATTACCATAAGTAAAAAGCCTGAGACCAGCTCAGACTTTTTTGTATTAATCAATTTCAAGGCCACCGGTGTAGAGGCGGTAATAAGTCCCGCGTTCTGCCATCAAGGAAGCGTGGTTGCCTCGCTCGATGATGCGTCCCTTGTCCATGACCATGATCACATCCGAGTTGACGATGGTTGAGAGACGGTGGGCGATGACAAAGACAGTCCGTCCTGCCATCAGGCGATCCATCCCCTCTTGGACCATCTTCTCTGTCCGTGAGTCGATTGAGGAAGTCGCTTCATCCAGGATCAAGACTGGCGCATTGGCCAAGGCTGCACGCGCAATAGCGATCAGCTGACGTTGACCGTTAGAGAGACCAGCTCCATCATCGTTCAAGACGGTATCGTAGCCTTGGTCCAAATGTTTGACGAAGGAATCCACATTGGCAATGCGGGCTGCTTCCAGGATTTCCTCCCGGGTCGCATCTGATCGACCATAGGCGATATTTTCTGCGATAGTTCCAGTAAAGAGGTGAGTATCCTGCAAGACAATCCCTAGCGAACGACGGAGCGAATCCTTCTCGATCAGCTTCACATCAATCCCATCATAGGTGATAGATCCTGATTGGATATCGTAGAAACGGTTGATCAAGTTGGTAATGGTGGTCTTACCTGCTCCTGTCGCACCGACAAAGGCCACCTTTTGTCCCTTGTCCGCGTAGAGGTTGATATCGTAAAGGATTTGGTTCTTATCATTGTAGGAGAAGTCTACATTTGTAAAGACGACATTTCCGACCAGTTTGACCAGTTCGTAGTCGCCGTTTTCCCGAGGGTGTTTCCAAGCCCAGAGGTTGGTCTTCTTATCAGTGATGACCATGCGACCATCGACCTCTTCATAGTTGACCAAGGTGACTTTCCCTTCATCCACTTCGACTTCTTCATCCAAGAGATCAAAGATCCGATCTCCCCCAGCAAGAGCCATGAGGACAAAGTTCAACTGTTGCGATACTTGGGTGATAGGCCCATTGAAGGAACGGTTGAGCTGGAGGAAGGCCATGAGTCCCCCAATAGTAAGACCGCTGATACCATTCAAGGCAAAGATCCCACCGACCAGTGAGGTCAAGACGAAGGAGACATTTCCCAGGTTCCCCAAGATAGGCATCAAGACATTGGCATAGCGGTTGGCTTGGTAGGAAGATTCAAAGAGTTGGTCATTGATCCGCTCAAAGGCTTCAATACTTTCTTTTTCATGAACGAAGGCCTTGACCACCTTTTGACCAGACATCATCTCTTCGATAAAGCCGTTTTCAATCCCTAAGTTCTTTTGCTGATCGGCGAAATAGCGACCAGATTTGCCAGAGATATCTTTGATGACATAGGCCATGACTCCTACCATCAAAAGAACGAGAAGGAAAAGGAGAGGGCTGATCATGATCATGCTGACAGCTACCCCGATAATGGTAATGGCAGACTGCAAGAGCTGCGGGATAGACTGCTCGATCGCTTGGCGAAGAGCATCGATGTCATTGGTGTAGATCGACATGATATCCCCGTGTTGGTGGGTATCGAAGTACTTGACAGGGAGCTTTTGCATGCGGGCAAAGAGCTGGTTCCGTAGCGAGCGAAGCGTATCCTGAGAGACTGTCGCCATAATGAGGGAGAAACCATAGTTGGCCAAAACTCCCAAAATACCGACTACTGCCAGCATCATCAAGAAGCTGAGGAGAGGTCCAAAATCCTTGCTTCCACTATCCAACATAGGTTGGATGTATTGGTCCACCAAGGCCCGGATAGAGGAGGTAATATAGACCGTAGAGAGGGAGGCTGCCACAATGAGGACAGCTGCTAAGAGAAGAACGAACTTATATTGTTTCCACATATAGTCTAGCAAGCGCACCAGAGAGCCCCAGCTAGCTTTTTTCTTATTCTTCATCTGCTTGTCCTCCTTTCCCTTGGGTTTGCATGTCATAGACTTCACGGTAGATGGCATTGGTCTCGAGCAACTCTTGGTGAGTACCGATGGCATCAATCTTCCCATCATTCATGACCACGATCCGGTCTGCATCTTGGATAGAAGAGATCCGTTGGCCAATGATAATCTTGGTCGTGTCCTTGAGACTAGATGCCAGTCCTTGACGGATCAGGCTATCTGTCTTGGTATCGACAGCTGAAGTCGAATCATCCAAGATCAAGATTTTTGGATTCATCAAGAGAGCGCGGGCAATACAGAGACGTTGGCGCTGACCACCTGAGACATTGGCTCCACCACGTTCGATCATGGTATCATAGCCATCCTTAAAGTTTTGGATAAATTCATCTGCCTGAGCGATCTTACAAGCTTCCACGATTTCTTCGTCCGTCGCGTCCTTATTTCCCCAGCGCATATTTTCTTTGATGGTACCGGAGAAGAGGACATTGGTCTGAAGCACCATGGCAACTTGCTTGCGCAAAAGGTCTAGATCATAGTTTCGTACATCTTGACCAGCTACCTTGACGCTACCAGACTCTACATCATAGAGACGAGGGATGAGCTGGACCAGACTAGACTTACCAGAACCAGTCCCCCCAAGGATTCCGATCACTTCACCCGAGCGAATGCTGAGGTTGATATCGGACAAGACATGGGCCTTGTCGCCATTTTCGTCTGTGTAGGCGAAGTTCACATGGTCGAAGGTAATAGATCCATCTGCTACTTCTGTCAGACCATTCTCAGGAGAGACGATGGTTGACTCTGTCCCAAGCACTTCATTGATCCGCTCCACTGATGCCATAGAGATCGAGAGCATGACGAAGATCATCATAAACATCATGAGAGACATGAGGATGGTCATGACGTAGGCAAACATAGAGGTCAGCTCACCTGTCGTAAAGCTTCCAGCCACGATGAGTTGGGCCCCGATCCAAGAGATCAAGATAAAGGAAGCATATAAGGACAGCATCATGGCTGGACTACTCAAGATCACGATGCGAATGGCCTTCATGAACATGTTGTAGATCAAGCGAGAAGCCTTCTTAAACTTAACCGTCTCTTCTTCTTCCTTGACATAGGACTTGACCACGCGCATGTTGGTAATATTTTCCTGGATACTGTTGTTCAAGTTATCATAGGCGTCAAAGACCTTGGTAAAGAGTGGATAGACAATCTTAGTGATCAACCCCAAGACCAGCCCCAAAAAGAGGGTAATCCCGACAAAGATCATGGCCATCTGCGGATTGATCAAATAGCTAGCAACAATGGCAAAGATCAAGTTGAGCGGTGCACGCACACAGATCCGGATGACCATCTGATAGGAGTTCTGCACATTGGTCACGTCCGTCATCATGCGGGTTACTAGACCACCTGAGGAGAAGCTATCGATGTTTTCAAAGGAGAAGGTTTGGATCTTTTTAAAGATCGCCTTCCGTAGATTCTTAGCAAATCCGGCTGATGCAAAAGCCCCGTAGCGAGCCGACTGCATCCCACAGAAAAGAGAGAGAAAGGCGAAGACCAACATGAGGAGACCATAAGTAAGAACCGTGGTCATATCCCCCTTCTGAACCCCCTTGTCCAGAAGCGTCGCCATGATAAAGGGAATAGAAATCTCAAACATGACCTCAAACACCATATAGAGTGAGGCTAGAACTGAGGGTTTCTTGTATTCCTTGATTTCAGCAATCAATGACTGAAGCATAGATACCTCCTAAAATACTAGTTAGTACAGTTTTCGTCAGCATGATGTCCATTCCCAACAAAGAAAAAATCATTTGAACAGAATCAGCCATCTCTGCATGCGAAAGCTATAGAAAGAGAAAGCGCCCTGACAGCGTGACTGTAGGGACGACTTTCGTTATTTGTAATAGTTATTATAGCTTAACAATGGATAAAAATCAAACTTTTAGTCAATCCTTACCAAATAGACTGACATTCTTCTGGATACAAGTTTCTACTCTTCACTGGTACTGAGAGACACCAAACTCAGGAAGCGATCAAAGTAGGTCTTGTTCTTCTTCAAGTTTTTCTTCAGGCTTTGCGCCTCTGCTACTTCATCCGTGATGATCCCATCAACCGGCCGTTGAAGGTAGGCCGTTAACTTTTGCTCATCATTGATGGTCCAGACATAGAGCTCTTTTTTCATCTCATGGGCCTGGGTTACCAAATCCTCCTGATAAGAAAAGTCTTCAATCGCAAAGAAATCAACCGAGTAGTTTTCAAACAGTCCAAACTGAATCGGAATGACATAGCCGGTCTTAATCTCCGGAGCTTTCTTCTCCACCTTTTCCATCACCGACAGATCCAAGGACATGGTTGGATAGTCCTTTTCAACTCCCAACTCCTTCATTTTTTGGACGAAGAGATCTACGTAATTCTCTGGTTCTGCACCATGAGGCTTGAGCTCGACCAAGAGGGGCATCTTCAGCTCCTTGGCCCTGGTGACAAACTCCTCAAAGGATGGGATATGACTGGTATGACCATCCTGTTGGATCTTCAATCCCTGCACCTCAGCCAGGGTCATATCTTTGACATCCTTGTCCACTCTAGCCAAGCGTTTGAGATTGTAGTCATGCATGACGACGAATTGATGGTCCTTGGTCAATAGGATATCCATCTCGACATAGGAAGCCTTCTCCTTGGCTGCTGCCTCGAGTGCTTCGAGAGAATTTTCTACACCCTTGGCTACATAGCCACGATGGGCTACGATTTTTACCTTGTCATTGACCTCTAAGGTCGCTAAGTCAAATGCTGCCATCCCTGACTGAGCCAGGAGGAAAAGAACGGTCAGGACAAAGAGTCCCTTCATCTTGCGAGAGCCTCGAGTCTTGATGACTGAGCGACTTGGAGCCTCCCAGCCATTGTCCAGGATGATTCCCAAGGTTCCCAGTTTAGACATGACAGAAAAGAGGAAAATGTAGAGGCGGATCAAGACCAGAAAGATGGTCTGCACCCAGATATGCTGGCCAGTTTTGTCCAACTGACTAGATGCAAAGACCAGACCAAGGATCAAGAGAATACCCGTAACAGAAAGGATAAACTCAAAGGAGAAGATCCGCACGATAAGGCGAATCCCACCCTTCTTGGTCATCTCCCAACTTTTGCGCATGGCAACCCCAAAAGGAAACTCTTCAATCACGATGTTGGGTACCGTATAGATGAGACGCAGATTGAGATAGATCAGAAGCAATTGAACTATGAAGAGGCCGATGGCCCCAGCAGTCGTCTTGCTAAACTCCCCTGTGATAAAGTTTGGAATATAGAGACCGTCCGTCAGAGTAGAACCAATGAAGAGACCCGCTACAGGCAGAGTCAGAACCATATAAAAGAGAAAATGCAACAGATTCCAACCGCTAAAATCCTTTAAGCGACCAAAAGACTGGCGAAAGACCTTTTTAAAAGACAGGTGCTGATCCGTACGAGACAGATAGATCAGAGCAATCATGGTCCGCATCTCCAGCATAAAGAGAAAGGCGAAGACGATGGCAAAGAGAAGCAAAGCCACTAGACTCAGAGGATTGGTCAAGGTCGTGAGGATATTGTTCTTGTCAATGTTGGACTCACCCGATAAGAGGAGGGCCAGTTGAAAGACCCAACTCAAGGCCGCAGCCCCTATACCAACTACAAACTGCAAAAGAATCCCCACAGAGATAAAGGACCATTTATTGCGCCAGATTAAGTAAAAGGCCCCTTTCAGGTCCTGCCAATAACTCCGTTTCATGCTGTCTCTCTTTCATTTCTTTTATTCCCATAGAATAGCGGAAAAGCCTCTCCCTGTCAATGATTCTACAAGAAAAAGGCTGGGACAAAAGTCCTGGCCTCTCAATTGTCTTTAGATTGTCGAGCAAGACGCAGTGGTTGAGTGGGCTCTACTACGCCGATTTCATCAGCTTTTACAGCCCTACTCAACTGTGCGGAGGTGGGACGACGAAATCGAATTCTAACGAGTTACCAATTTCTGTCCCACTCTCTTTTCTATTTATTCTGCTAAGAGCACTTCTTTGATGGTTTGTTTTTGGAGTTTTCTGTTGGATAGATAAAAGAGGCTTTCGTAAACTACAGCAAAACCTATCAAGGTCCAAAAGCACACATTCCCATCAAAGTGATGCTCAATTTTACCAGGAACCGTATCTTTGATCACACCGATCAAGATTTCCATGATGCCATATTGATAAGCTGTCCCAAGAACAAATCCTAAATAAGCCCAAAAACGATAGGGAGCGAGAATATGACTTTGGCATTCACGATTGGTGTAGCCAAAAGCCTTCATAAGAGCCAAGGTTTCGCGGCTTTCTGAGACCACAATCCCCAATGACAAAAAGAGAATCGAGAAAGAAAGGATCAAGCCAATCATAATCATCATGGTTTGGATGATGTCATCTGTATAATCTCTTAAGCCAAAGGACAATTGAACCATGGCCGCAAAACACATGGAGCCAAAGACCACAAAAAACAAGATCGATTTTCTCCCCCAAATCAGAGATGAGGACAGCTCTTTTAGGAAGTCTTTGTCTTTCTTGGGAGCCTTCTTTCTCCTTTTGACCTTGATAGGACTTGGGGATTTTTTCAATAAGCGAAGTGCCGGCGTTTGGAGTTGTCTTCTAGCATAACCAATCGCGAGAAGCATAAAAAATGCTGTTGGAAGAATCACCAAAGCAAGCAAGAGCTGCCAGTGAAAATGAATGGTGATTTCTGGCAAAATCCCCTTCTCATTGCGGAAGTCATAAAAATGTCCCATCATGAGAAATGAAGCGAAATAGCCAATAAGCGCTCCAGCTCCAAAACTAAGTCCAAAGGCCCAAAATCGTTTAGCCAACTGACCATTGCTATAGCCCAAAGCCTTTAAAATCCCTAATTGTTCCTTGTGGTCATCGACAAATTGTTTGATATAAAAACACATGAGAAGGACCGACGTCAAAGACAAGACGACCCCACTGACCATGGCTACCATCCAGGAAAGCGAAACCTGGGCATCATAGTAGGTCTGCATCATGGGATTGGTTTTCGAAATCTCTAACTGTTCGATATCCAGGTAAAAATTCAAGAAGAGATTAGCCACAAAGACCGCACAAGCCCCAATGATACTGACGACAACTAATTTTCGAATATCTTTTACTGAAAACATGGCTTACCATCCAATCTCATAAGCAGTCTGAGGCTGATCATTGGTCACAACTTCGGTAATCTTGCCACTATTGACACGAATGATGGTTCTTGCCATATCCGCAATATTTTGGTTGTGCGTCACCATGATGAGGGTAAAGCCCAGTTTTTCCTTCAGTTTCCAGATATAGTCGAGAATCTTGCGCCCTGTTTCTTCATCCAGGGCTCCCGTCGGCTCATCTAAGAAGAGAATCTCTGGCCTTTTGGCCAAGGCCCGAGCAATGGAGACTCTCTGCTGTTCCCCACCAGACAATTCACTCGGATACTTGTCCAGCTTATCGCCAAGCCCCAAATCCTCGATGATCTGCAAAAAATCATGATTGTTTGCCAGGTCAGCTCCCATCTTTACATTTTGTCTGACCGTCAGATTCGGCAATAGATAATACTGCTGGAAAATAAAGGCAATCTTCTCCCGTCTAAAGGCTGTCAATTGAGCATCTGTGAGTTGTGATAAATCTTGTCCTTGAATGAGGATATGCCCTTCGTCTACCTTTTCTAAGCCTGATAACACATTTAAGAGAGTTGATTTCCCCGATCCAGAAGGGCCGAGGATAACCACATCATCCTGGTCTTGAATCTGCAAATCAATCTCCTTTAAAACCTTGGTTTGGCCGTAACTTTTGTGCACATTTTCTAGTTGAATCATTTCTTTCCTACCATTTCTTTGATGAGAGATTGACAAACCTCTGTCAGTAATCCAATCACTTCTTCCATGCCGAACTGGTAAATACCAGAAGCAACCATAGAGGCCATCCCGTGTGAGTAGATAAATAGATGCTGGTACAAGCGACTAGCCTCCTCTACAGTCAAAGGATAGTCTGCGACAATCGAATCCAGAACCAATTGGTAACTATGATCCTTCATGGGAAGAAAATCTTGAAAGCGACGAATCGGATCTTTGCTAGGATTTTGGAAAAGCAATTGAAAGAGTTGGGGTTCTTTTGAGGCGAAAAGGATATAAGCAACCCCGACAGATCGGAAAGGTTTCTCATCTTCTAAGGCCTTGCGAATATACTCCACCACGACCATCTCCGCAGCACCAATAACCTCTGCTTGTAACTCAGCCATATTAGCAAATTGCCCAAAAATGACTCTCGGTGTGGCTCCCAGTTTCTCCGCTAATGCTCGAGCAGTTAAACTAGCCATTCCCTCTTCTCTCACCAATTGTAAAGCTGTCCCAATGATAGCCTCTTTACTAAATTTAACCTTGGGTGGCATAAGACTCCTTTCGCGCAACATTCGTTGCGCAACACTTGTTGCATAAAGATTACCATAAAAAAGAAAGACTTGTCAAGAAAAAACTGAAAACCACAAAAAAACCAGACCACCGATAAGAGTGGAATCTGGTTTACTAACAAGATTCTAAGGCAAATCATTTCCCGCCGCCAAGTAGATTTGATACCATTCCTTGCGAGTTAGGGTGACTGTTGCTGCTTTTCCTGCTTCAAGGACATGCTGGGGCTTGGTCGTTCCGATGACGGACTGCATCTTACCCGGATAGCGGAGGACCCAGGCAAGGGCGATAGCTGTCGGTGTGACCTGGTATTTTTTCGCCAAATCATTGAGGACGTGATTGAGAGCCGCAAACTCTTCTTTACCGACAAAATTCCCCTTGAAATAGCCATGCTGGAGAACAGACCAGGCCTGAATCACCGTATCAGTTAAGCGACAATACTCAAAGACACTGCCATCTCGCACGGCTGCTTTAGGCCCTTCCATGTTGACATGAAAACCAGCTTCAAAGCTCGGTGTAAAGGCAGCACTCAACTGCAACTGGTTGATCTTGAGAGGCTGTTGGACAGCCGTTTTGAGCAATTCCATCATCATAGGGTTTTGATTGGACACCCCAAAATGGCGGACCTTGCCCGCTTGCTCCAAGTGATCAAAAGCTGCCGCCACTTCTTCCGGCTCCATGAGGGCATCCGGTCGGTGAAGGAGGAGACTATCTAAGCGCTCGATCTGCAAACGCTCGAGAATGCCATTGATGGAGTCCAAAATATAGTCCTTGGAAAAATCAAAATAGGTAAAGCCGTCTTTGCGAATCCCACACTTGGACTGGATCCACATCTGGTCCCGAAGATCCGGACGACGCTTGAGAACCTTACCCAGCAGGATCTCACACTGGCCATCGCCATAGATATCCGCCAGATCAAAGGTGTTGATCCCAATCGACAAAGCTGCCTCCACCAAGGCCTCCACCTCATCTTCACTCATCTGACTGATCCTCATCATCCCAAGGACAATCGTGGACAGACGCTCATTTTCAGCAAACTCAATATAGTTCATGTCCGCCTCCTTTTCATTCTTCTTTCATTATAATGTAAAGAAGATCAAACAGCAATGATTTCACAAAGTAAAACACCTCCAGTATCCACTGAAGGTGTCTCTTTTAACGATAGCTCAAGGCTTTTTTAACAGTCTTGACTAAACCTAGGTCATCTGTTTGTAAGATAAGGCTTGAATAGATTTTTCCAATGATCATGGTGCCGAGGAGCGTGAAGGCCAAGGCAATTCCGAATGATCCCCATGATTCAAGTCCACTTGCATAGCCATTGATGGTACGGAATGGCATGAAGAAGGTTGAAATGAATGGAATGTATGATCCAATCTTCAACAGAAGGACATCACCTGCGCTACCTAAGGTAGTTACTCCAAAGAAGCTAAAGAACACTAACATCATCAGTGGCGAAATCGCTTTTCCTGTATCTTCTGGACGAGCAACTGTTGAACCTAGGAAAGCTGAAAGAACCACGTACATGAAGATTCCAAGAATGATCAAGAATAAGGTATTCAAGGAAATGGATTGTCCAATATGTTGGGTGATAGGAGAGTCTGGAGATAAGATATCTTTCACAAGAGGAATGGAGTCTCTAAAAATCCAAACGCCTCCCAATCCGACTGCATAGATACCAATATGAGTACAAATGACTCCGAAAAGACCAATCATGCGAGCATAGAAATAGTGAGTTGCGCGAATGCTTGAGAAGACCACTTCCATAATCTTGGTCCCTTTTTCACTGGCTACCTCTTGAGCAGTGATACCTGAATAAAACATCAGAATCATGTAGATAAGAAAACCGATTCCTCCAGCTACCACGGTCTGCACCATTTTCAGCCCTTCTTTCTTCTCATCAATTTTTTCAATCAATGAGACCTGTTGCGAAAGGGCTGCTAACTGCTCTTGGCTTAAATCCGCTTTAGAAACATTGAGCATTTGTTGGACCTGACTCAATTTAGCCATAAGGATTGCTTTGAAACCTGGCTTCATGGCATCCTCACTCTGGTAGCGAGCCTCTAGCTGGCCATCCTTTTCTTCAACTGTGAGGATTCCCTTGATTTCTTCCTCTTTCATGGCCTTTTTAGCTGCTGCTTCGTCCTTATAGTCAAAGGTCAAGCCATCGGTCCCTTTCAAGACTTCCTTGACAGGAGCTTGATCTGTAATCAAGGCGATGTTGCTTTTCGCAGATGTAGAAGATCCGACGAAATAGTTCACTCCAATCGTCAATCCGAAGAAGAGAAAGGGAGTAAGCACCATCAGTAAAAAGCTCCATGATTTCACTTGGCGTAAATAAGTTTCTTTGATAACAATCAGCATCTGTTTCATACTTCTACTCCTGATTCTAGTTTAAAGATTTCATCAATGGTTGGGGCTTGTTGGTCAAAGGTTGCTAGATAGCGACCCTTGGTCAACTGATCAAAGAGGTCCGGACCTGCTGTTTCATCATCCAATACCAACTTCCACAGGCCTTGCTTGGTCATGGTCACCTTGGTCACGTGAGGCAGCACTTCCAACTCCTCTTTACTGAAGTCATTGGATACGAAGAGACGAGTCTTCCCGAAGCTATTGCGAACTTCTTGTACGGGACCTGAAAGAATCACAGATCCATCACGAATCATAACCAACTCATCACAGAGTTCTTCCACATTGGTCATGACGTGGTCAGAGAAGATAATGGTGGCACCGCGTTCTTTTTCTTCAAAAATGACCTGCTTAAGCACTTCTGTATTGACAGGATCCAGTCCGCTAAAAGGCTCATCCAGGATGATCAATTTTGGCTCATGGATCATGGTAATGATCAATTGAACCTTTTGCTGATTCCCTTTTGAGAGGCTCTTGATCTTATCGGTTAATTTTCCTTTTACTTGGAGCTTTTCCATCCAGATTGGAAGTTTCTCCTTGACCTCAGCAGTTGACATTCCTTTGAGATTAGCAAGGTAACGGACTTGCTCATAGATGGTTAACTTAGGCATAAGGCTTCGCTCTTCTGGCAGGTAGCCAATTTCCTTATAGGTTTCTTGACTGATTGCTTGGCCATCCAATTGGATATCACCGCTGTAGTCAAGGAAGCGGAGGATACTATGAAAGATAGTGGTCTTCCCAGCTCCGTTCTTCCCGATCAAACCTAAGATGGATCCTTTTTTCGCAGTCAAGTCAATGCCGAACAAGACTTGCTTCTTGCCAAAACTCTTTTCTAAATTTCTAATTTCTAACATGAATGACTCCTTTACTCTTTATAATAACGTTTGGTAATCTTGTATTGAGTGACCAAGATATAGACATAAATTAGTGATACAACTACTAATGCTAACAAGATATCTGCCTGGAAAGCAATGCCAACTAAGAATATCGCCATTAAGGAAATCGGTAAGACATAATTGCTTAACTTGAAGACAATATCGTAATTCTCCTCGTAGCAAATTTGTTTCTCTGCCTCATCTATCATGCTCATTATTAGTTCACGGACTTCTGCCCCACTAGCATTGCGTGGGATTGCTTTTCCATAAATCTGTTTGAAGGTTTTTCGAAACTGATGTTCTAGCCCAAAAGTAAGAAGGAACAAAGCAAGAAAAATAAGCGGGATGGTGTATTTCCCAAAAGCACCTGTTAGTTTTTCTTCATAGACTAGTTTTTGGCAAGAGAAGAAAATCACTAATAGATAGGGAACAATCATGACGCCTTTGAACATCGTAGCCAAGTCATAGATTCTTCTCGTTTGGCTTTCATAACGGTAGGCTTCGTCTTCATCTTCTGCCTCCTCCATCATCTGATAAGACTGGCGCGATGAGATGAGGTAGGTAGACGCAATCCCGAAAACCACCAGATATAAAATGATTGACCCTATATAGATCATATCTCGATCAAATAGCTTTTGGAATTCAATAGGATGGTCTGAACCAAAATAACCTGTCAAAAAACCAATGATTAATCCTGATAGGACCATGGCCATGTTTCTCCAAAAACGAAAACGGGCTGACCTTTCTTTTAACTTCTTTTTCACTTTTATTCCTCTCCCTCTACTAGACTAAAGACATTCTCCACCGGTTCCTTGAAAATCTGGGCGATGGTGATGGCAATAATAACCGAGGGGGTGTATTCCCCCCGCTCCAAGAGACTGATGGACTGGCGCGAGACTCCTGCTAGCTTGGCTAGCTCGGATTGGTTGAGGCCATCACGCGCCCTCAGCTCTTTCAGTCGATTTTTTAAGATCATGGCTTTCGCCCCCTTATAGTTGAATACCTTGAATATCTTCGATGCGGACTAATTTGGTTTCCCTCTGTTGTTTATGATTCACACGAGTCAGTTTGACCCAATCTTCGTCGATATCCAAAATTTCATACTCGAATCCAACACCACTCACTAAAACAGTGGCCGTTTGGCCTTTCAATTCTTCTAAAATTCTAGACATGTCTTGATTTCCTTTCACTTGTTTTTCTAATCGTCTAATGCGTTTGTTCAACCTTTTATTCTTCTTTTCTGAGCTCGCATAAACCATAATCAGAAAAGGGATAAAAAGAATCCATATGGCTCCCATAAGAAACCTCCCCTTCTTTCAACTAAAATCATTGTAACACTTCTTTTTCTTTTTGACAAGTGTATTTGTCAAAAAGAAAAAGAATATTTGTCAAAAATAGAAGGATGGTTGACATGGATATTTTGAGTACTTAAAGGAATTTCTTTATTTTTATAGGGTTTCAAGGCCTATAACTTGCAAATCCTGTAAGAAAAAAAACAGTTGAGAATTTCTCAACTGTTTCATGTTTTTACGATTTATCGCACTTCTGCGTCTACTTTTTCTTCGAGTGATGCTTGGATTTTTTCCATATAGCGAGCGACTTCTTCGTCGGTCAAGCTATCTTCTGGATTTTGGAAGGTCAAGCTGTATGCCATAGATTTCATTCCGATACCCAGTTTTTCACCTGAGAAAACGTCAAAGAGTTTGATGTCTGTCAAACGTTTCACGCCTGCAGCTTGGATGGCATCGACCACTTCTTGGTGAGTCACTTCTTCTTTGAGGAGAAGGGCGATATCACGGCTGACTGCTGGGAACTTCGTAATTTCCACAAATGGAGCAGCTGGTTGAAGGGCTGCTTCGATAGCTGAAAGGTTAAGCTCGGCTACATAAGTTTCTGGAATATCATAAGCCTTAGCCGTCACAGGGTGTACTTGACCGAGGAAACCAAGAACTTGATCCCCGAGTGAAATCAAGGCTGTACGTCCTGGATGGAGGCTAGCGATTTCAGAGGTTGCTGTATAAGTCACTTCAAGACCCAAGCGAGCAAAGAGGGCTTCCAAGATTCCCTTAGCATAGAAGAAATCAACTGGAACAGCTGGAGTCTGGAAGTCTTTTTCAGCAACTAAGCCAGTCAAAGCAAAGGCAAAGCTGTTGATTTCATTTGGCAAGTCTTCTTTTGGATTACCTGTTTGCTCGAAGACTTTTCCAATCTCATAAAGAGCCAAGTCTTTGTTCTTACGCGCTACGTTGTAGGCAACTGTATCAAGGATACCAGAAACCATATTTTGACGGAGAACTGAACGGTCCACAGTCATTGGCCACATAAGTTCTGTTAGGTTGCTTGGTGCAGTCGTAAATTCAACGGCTTTTTCAGGAGTTGTCAGAGCGTAGGTAATGATTTCAGTCAAGCCTGCCCCTTCAGCAATCGTCCGAACCTGACGACGCAATTTTTGAGTCGCAGTCAACTCACCTGCTGTCCCATCGTCTTTTGGAAGACTGGTTGGCAAGCGGTCATAACCATAGATACGTGCGATTTCTTCAAAAAGATCAGCTTCAATAGTGATGTCCCAACGGCGACGTGGAACACTCACAGTAAAGGAATCAGCATTTCCAGAAAGGCCAAAACCAAGGCGACGGAAGACATCTTCAATATCTGCGTAGGAAAGCTCTGTACCAAGGACACGGTTGACGTCAGCAAGAGTGGAAGATACTTCTACATCTGAAGTATCCAATTCACCTGCTGAAACGATGCCCTTACGCACGGTTGCACCTGCAAGCTCTGCTATCATGCTTGCTGCCGCATCAAGGGCTTCATTAACAGTTGCCACGTTGATGCCTTTTTCAAAGCGAGAAGATGATTCTGAACGAAGGTTGAGGCGACCGCTAGTCTTGCGGATTGATTTGCCATTGAAGACAGCAGCTTCAAGGACAACACGACTAGAGTTTTCAGAGATTTCCGTCGCTTGTCCACCCATAACACCTGCAAGGGCTACTGGTTTGTCTGCAACCGTAATCACTAAGTCAGTTACTTCCAAGTCACGTTCTTCCCCATCCAAGGTCACCAATTTCTCACCAGCACGCGCTTCACGCACACGGATGTCGTTTCCTTCAAAGGTATCCAAGTCAAAGGCATGCATAGGCTGACCAAAGTAAAGCAGGATATAGTTGGTCACGTCGACGACATTGTTAATCGGACGAATGCCTTCATTCATGAGAAGGTTTTGCAACCATTGTGGACTTGGTGCGATGGTCACATTGTCCAAGATACGAGCAGCATAGTATGGCGCCTTGTCTGTGTCAATGCTGACAGAAAGAGCGTCTGCTGCAGCTTGGTCTGTTTCAGTCAAAGCAAAGTCTTTGAAATTGACTGCCTTGTCATAAATCGCTGCTACTTCGTGCGCTACCCCACGCATAGAAAGAGCGTCTGCACGGTTAGGCGTGATGGAAAGTTCGATGATTTCATCATCCAAGTCTAGGTAAGAGAATACTTCCTCACCTGGTACTGCATCATCCGGCAAGATTTGGATGCCATCTGCAAATTCCTTAGGTACAACGGAATCAGAAATGCCCAATTCACCAAGTGAACAGATCATCCCTAGTGACTCTAAGCCACGGATTTTCCCTTTTTTAATCTTGTAGTTATCCGCGATGCGAGCACCTGGAAGAGCCACCATAACCTTGATTCCTGCACGCACATTTGGTGCTCCACAGACGATTTGACGAGCTTCTTCTTCGCCCACATTGACTTGGCAAACATGAAGATGAGTTTCTGGCACATCTTCGCAAGACAAGACTTCTCCGACGACAATTTTTGAGAGGCCAGCAGCTGGTGATTCGACACCTTCTACTTCAATCCCTGTGGTTGACATTTTTTCAGCCAACTCTTGTGATGGCACATCAATGTCCACCAATTCTTTTAACCATTTATAACTAACTAACATATGTAAGATACCAAGGGCTAAGCAGAAATCTAGATATCTTTCCTAGATCTCCATCCACCCTCGTTTTGATCCTTTCATTTTGTGTTTTCCAGCTCGAGGCTAGCTTAGGAAGGTCTAATAACCTCCCCTTCTCTAGAATGGAAGCTTCCAATTCTGAGACTTCTTGTCCATTCTAGATCAATTTCTTTCTCAACAACCAGTCTGTATCCACGGTATCTCCGGTAACATACTGGTGTTCACTAAATCGTTCAAAACCAAAGCGATAGTAAAAATCTTGCGCCTTAAAGTTGCGTTCCCAGACACCTAGCCAGGCCCACTCAAAGCCCCGGCTCTTGGCTTGATCCAGCGCAAAGATAAACATTTCCTTGCCAAAACCAGCCCCATGAAATTCCTTTTTGACATAGATCCGTTGGATCTCAAAGGACTTGTCCATCTCTACTGGCTCCGTCTGTGCTTGCCCCCAATTGATCTTGAGAAAACCACAGATTTCTTGTTCTTCATTGAGGACAAAATAGATTTCAGATTCTGGATCTAGCAGATCCTTCTCGATTTGCTCCAAAGAGAGCACGGTAGAGAAGTACTCTTCCAAGTCTTCCTCAACAATATAGGGACCAAAGGTCTCCCGATAGGTTTCCACCTCTAGGTCACGTAAGGTCTGTAATTGATCGATTTTTACTCTAACTAACATGATTATTTAAACTGTTCTGAGAAGCGAACATCTCCTTGATAAAAGCCACGGATATCATTGATTCCATAACGAAGCATGGCTACACGCTCCTGACCAAGTCCAAAGGCGAATCCTGAATAGACTGTCGAATCAATGCCACTCATCTCGAGCACGCGTGGGTGAACCATACCGGCCCCCATGATTTCGATCCAACCTGTCTTCTTACATACATTACATCCCGCTCCACCACATTTGAAGCAAGATACATCGACCTCAACGGATGGCTCGGTGAATGGGAAGTAAGAAGGACGCAGACGGATTTGACGTTCTGCACCAAACATCTTTTGCACGATCAACTGAAGCGTTCCTTGAAGGTCCGCCATAGAAATGTTCTTCCCAACAACCAAGCCTTCGATCTGATGGAACTGGTGGCTGTGGGTCGCATCATCTGTATCCCGACGGAAAACACGGCCTGGAGAAATCATTTTCAAAGGTCCCTTGCTAAAGTCATGCGCATCCATTGCACGCGCCTGAACTGGTGATGTGTGGGTCCGAAGCAAGATTTCTTCTGTGATATAGAAGGTATCCTGCATATCACGAGCTGGGTGATCCTTTGGCAAGTTCATGCGTTCAAAGTTGTAGTAGTCTTTTTCGACTTCAAAGCCATCTACAACTTGGTAGCCCATCCCGATAAAGATATCTTCGATTTCTTCACTGGTTTGGGTCAAGACATGGCGATGACCAACTGCGACTGGACGTCCCGGAAGGGTCACATCGATACTCTCACTAGCTAATTTGGCTTGGACTTTCTTTTCTTCCAAGAGCTTAGCTGTTTCTTCAAAGGCAGCCGTCAAAACATCACGGGCTTCATTAACGTGTTTCCCGATGACCGGACGCATCTCAGCAGAGACATCTTTCATCCCTTTGAGGATCTCGGTTAGAGAGCCTTTCTTCCCAAGGACAGAGACGCGTAGCTCTTGCATCTCTTTTTTATTTTCAGCAGAGATCTGCTTCAAGGCTGCCAGCGTTTCTTCTCGAAGCGCTTTTAGTTGTTCTTCAATCGTTGACATATTTCCTCCATCATGGTCCTCACTCAGACATAGAAAAAACCACGCGCCACATCCATATTCGGAGCGTTGACACGCGGTACCATCCGTTTTTTATCTGAAACTCAGACCTTAATTTCTAAATCCTTGCGCAAGTGAATTCACTCAGCTTTCATGCAAAGAGCTTTCAGTCACGGCTCTTCTCCCTGTTGCACTTCCCTTGAGGTACTAGTCTTGCAGATTTCTATTCAATTACTATCTAGTTTAGCAGATTTTTAGTTAAAAAACAAGTTAGATGAGACTAATTTCAATAGACAAAGAAACAAGACCCAGGGCATTATTTATTTGCCTTGTCTGTTTCATCTGCTTTCCTTTTCAATAGAAGAGTTGCTGCTTGGTTAAAACCATCACACCAGTTATACCATTTTGCTTCATACTCATCTTGAGGTAAGATACGATGTTTTAAATCCAAAACAGAGGATATCTTTCTTTCCTCACAAGCTTGCGCATAGAGATGATAAATTTCATCACCACCATCTTTATCAAACTCAGCAGAAATCGTATCCCGACCTGCCAATAAAGACTGATAAGCCCTGTGATGCCCGTTTGTAATCAAGAAGCAATTTCCAAACGCAAGAATACTAATTGGATCCACATTGATGATTTCCGCCGATTGATCAAGCATCTGGATATCATGTAACTTCTTTTCTGATAAATATAGTTGGGTCGGATGAAGATCTGTTATTTTGATTTTCAATTCTTTCTCCTCTACCAAGAGTAAAATAAGCTGGTCCTGGGCACTGGTGAACATTTTTAAAGGTCAGGATTTAAAGACCTGCCAAAGCCAAATTCCTCTGCCGTTCTTGTTATCCGTTTGTTTTTATTCGATGACTTGTCCAGCTTCTTTCAAGACAGATTCTGGAATGGTAATGCCTAATTCTTCTGCCACTTTTTTGTTGATGACAGATTTACCATCTGTGAAGATTTCGACTGGTGTATCACCTGGTTTTTGACCTTTCAAGATTTTCGCAGCCATTTTACCAGTTGCCACTCCAAGATCGTGTTGATCGACAACGACTGAGCCTAAACCACCAGCTTCGACCATGGCTGTCGCACTTGGGAAGATTGGTTTTTTAGCTGTTTTGTTTGCTTCGACTACCGTTGAGAAGGCTGAAGCGATGGTGTTGTCAATTGGAACCCAGATAGCATCCACTTTACCAGTCATGACAGAAACCGTTGAAGCAATTTCATTTGTAGAAGGGACTGAATAAGGAACCACCTTGTAGCCTGCTTTTTCAGCCAATTTTGTAAATTCTTCTACTTGCGTTTTAGAATTATCTTCACTGGTTGAGTAAAGGACACCGATTGTTTTCACGTTTGGAGTCAACTCTTTGATCAACTTCAACTGTTGTTCCGTTGGGTTGTGGTCAGATACTCCTGTGATATTGCCACCTGGTTTTTTCAAATCTTTGACCAAGTTAGCGCCGACTGGGTCTGTGATAGCACCCATGACGATTGGTTTGTCCTTGGTTGCACTAGCCAAACCTTGAGCAGATGGGGTTGCGATTCCGATCAAAACGTCGTTGTTGTTTTGGACCAATTGCTTACTCATGGTAGCAACCTTGTTTTGGTCCCCTTCTGCATTGAGGAATTCAATCTCAATCTTGTCCTTGTCATAGCCTTCTTCAGCCAAGCCATCTTGAATCCCCTTGTAGATTTCGTCTAGCGATGGGTGGCTGACCAACTGCAAGACACCGACTTTTACCTTTTTAGTTCCATCTGCTTTATTAGCTTCATTTTTATTGTTTAACATTGGATAGACTACTGCTACTAAAATAATAGCTAGCAAAGCACCAATCATTCCCAATACACGTTTGTTTTTCATTTTCTTTACCTCAATTATTTATTTTTTCGTTTTTTCGCATCTTTGTTAAAGACTGAGTCGCCATCGTTTCTTCATCTTCTTTTCTCCCTTCTTTTTGAAACAAAAACACGCCCACACATAGCTATAGCTATGTGAGGACGTGTCATCGCGGTGCCACCTCACTTATGGGAAAATGGATATACTCCTCCCATGTCTCTGTCTTGTCTAGCAACAAGTTGCACGATAAGGTGTGCCGACCGAATTTTTATTGTTTCAAATTCATCTCATCATTAGTCCAATTTCATAAATGTCCACTACCCACTTCCACCAACCGTGAGCTCTCTATTAAATTTTCATTTATTACTTTTCTAATTGAATCCATTGTAAATGTTTCCGTAAGCCTTGTCAATACTTTTTTATGTTTTTTTTGAAAACGTTCGTCATTTCCTGAAATTCATTTTCTAACGGATGCTTTTACAAGGATTGAAAACCGCCTTCTTACTGGGTTTTCAGGCACTTTTTTGATATAATTTACTAGAATTAGTCTAGAATGTTGAGGAACCCCATGTCTTTTGATGGATTTTTTTTACACCATATGGTGAATGAATTACAAAGCGAACTCCTATATGGTCGCATCCAAAAAATTAACCAACCCTTTGAACAAGAGTTGGTTTTACAAATTCGTAGCAATCGCAAGAATCAAAAACTCTTGCTGTCTTCCCACTCTGTTTTTGGTCGGATCCAACGGACTCAGACCAATTTTGAGAATCCTGCCTTCCCTAATACCTTTATCATGGTCATGCGCAAGTATCTCCAAGGGGCAGTCATTGAGCAGATCCAGCAACTGGAGAATGACCGTATTTTAGAAATTGCCGTCTCCAATAAAAATGAGATTGGGGATGATATATCTGTAACCCTGATTATTGAAATCATGGGTAAGCACAGCAATATCATTCTTCTGGACAAGGCAACTGGAAAAATCATCGAAGCAATCAAGCATGTGGGCTTCTCACAAAATAGCTACCGGACCATTCTCCCTGGATCAACCTATGTAGCTCCTCCAAAAACCGAAGCGGTCAACCCCTTTACCATTAAAGACGAAGCCTTATTCGCCTTTCTTCACCGAGAAGAGTTGACACCTAAAAACCTTCAAACCCATTTCCAGGGTCTTGGTCGAGATACTGCTCAAGAATTGGCCAGTCGATTAGAAAGCGGAGAAAAATTAAAAACCTTCCGAGCATTCTTTGAAGCTCCAACAGATCCCCGTCTAACGAAAAAATCTTTTGCTGCTCTCGCTTATGCAGATAGCCAGGAGGAGACCTTTGAAACCTTATCAGATCTACTCGACCACTACTACTTGGACAAGGCTGAGCGCGACCGGGTCCAACAACAAGCTGGGGAACTAATCCGCAAGGTGGATAATGAGCTAGAAAAGAACCGGAAAAAATTGGCCAAACAGGAAGCCGAACTAGCAGCGACAGAAAATGCCGAAGAATTCCGTCAAAAAGGCGAACTACTCACTACCTTCCTCCATCAAGTCCCAAATGATCAAGACCAGGTCACCTTGGACAACTACTATACCAACCAGCCTATTACCATTGCTTTGGATAAGGCCTTGACCCCCAGTCAAAATGCTCAACGCTACTTCAAGCGTTACCAGAAGCTAAAAGAAGCCGTCAAACATTTGACCTCTCTCATCCAGGAAACCAAGGAAACTATCTCCTACCTAGAGACGGTCGAGACCGCTCTGGCCCAAGCCAGCCTTTCTGAAGTAGCCGAGATTCGCGAAGAGCTGATCCAAACAGGCTTTATCAAACGACGCAACCGAGAAAAGATCCACAAACGGAAAAAACCAGAGAAGTACTTAGCATCAGATGGCAAGACCATTATTCTGGTCGGCCGGAACAATCTTCAAAACGAAGAATTGACCTTCAAAATGGCTAAAAAGGACGAACTCTGGTTCCACGCTAAGGATATTCCAGGTAGTCACGTGGTCATTACAGGTAACCTCAACCCTTCAGATGAGGTCAAAACCGATGCAGCTGAGCTTGCAGCCTATTTCTCTAAGGGACGCCTGTCCAATCTGGTCCAAGTCGACATGATTGAAACAAAAAAACTCAACAAACCGACCGGAGGAAAACCTGGATTTGTAACCTATACCGGTCAGAAAACCCTACGGGTCACCCCTGAAGAAGAAAAGATCAAATCTATGCGCATCAATGAGTAATAAAAAGGGCTGAGAATCATCTCAGCCCTTTTGTTTTATTCTGATTTGTGGATATCCTCTTTGACCTGGTCAACGTTGAACTTGGCAAAGAGATACTGGCGGTCCTGGACAGGAAAGCGTTGGTCCAATTGATCAATGGCTCCAACTTCGACGATGCCCTCTTTGATGACAAAATCCATAACATGTCCTCCAAAGGTATGGTCATCTGAGATAAAGTGAAGGTGATAGCCTGCTACACTGACCCCATGAAACATCTCTGGCGTCCAAAAACCAACAATGGTTCCTGTAACATTTTCTCGTGTAAATTCTGGCTGATGGGTTGCTACATCTGCAAACTTGGTCTCCGAAGTTGATTTGGGAATCATGCGCACATGCATTTTGGCGAAATCACCGTGAATCTTGATGGAACGAAACAAATTTTCGCCATCGTAATAAGATTCAATGCGAGCCTCTAACTCCTCATCTGTCATTTCAAAGCGTTGTCGAAAAATCACTTCGGCCTGGTGGGGAACAATGGCTGCATAGGGGACAGTCGCATCTGAAGATACTTCCACAATCTCTGGTTCCTCTCCTGAACCCTTAGCTTGATAAGCCTTACCATCTAAGACAATCAATTCGCCATCGATTGAGTCCAGGGTCCCAATTCCTAAATCTCCATGCTCTAGTAATTCTTTAACCGTAAAGGATCCTCCATAGAGACCAGCCATCAAAGCCCCCAAGGTATTGTATTGAAACAATTTCACCGGTTCCATTATCTTCTCCCTCATTCATCTTGTCTTCTTTTTAGCCCTTCCAGTATACCATATTCTCAAGGACAATAACAGAAAGACTGATTAAAAAAGAGCGGGACCGAACCATGATACAAACTTGTTCTGATTCCCGCCCTTCAAGGGTCAAGTAGTTAATCTTCTAACAGGCTCTCATAGAAAGCTTGCATTTGCCCATCATCTGGGACTAGCTGCAAATAGCCTTCTGCCACTTCCCGGGCTTTTGCGATTTGTCCCAACTCTCTCAAGAGGTAACTATAGCTTTCTAAGTACTCTGGATTTTCTTTCAAATCTGGGTAGAGCTCTTCATAGATCGGAGCCGCTTTTTCAACCTCTTCGAGTGCTACCAAGGCACGAGCGATATTCCAACGGGTGACGACATTTTCCACTTCCACTTCTTGCCATTCAAGGACGTCTTCATAACGTTCCTGTTCCAGATAAAGAGTTGTCAGACGAAGGGCGATATCTTCAAGATCCTCAGCAACTTCTTTGGCTTCTAACAAATACTTCTCTGCTTTTTCTGGCTGGTGCAACTCGTAGGCCAATTGGGAGGCTAGAAGGAGGAGATAAGCGTCAAAAGGATTCTTTTGGATTCCTTGCTCTGCTATTGCTAACGCTGTTTCTCGGTCATTTTCAGCTTGAAGAGCCAAGGCATAGCCGTATTCATACCCTTCAAAGTCTGGCGACAGTGTATCAATCTGCTTGAAGTAGATCAGAGAACGTTGATACTCTTCTCGGTCAGAGAGAAGGGTTGCCAATTCATAGGCAATCTGGTCATCAAACTCAATTTCCAAGGCCTTTTCTAAAAACTCAATAGCAGACTCAAACCGACCCAGATTCGCATAAGCATAGCCAATCCGCTGGTATGTGGAAATGCCCGTTTCTTCTAAAATGAGACGGTTGTCTAACTGAGCATACTCTTGAATGGCTTCTTGGTAATTTTCAAGTTCTAAATCAATCTCTGCCAAGCCTAGTTGAATAATAGGGTCATCTGAAAGAGTCGCTGCTTCCATCAGTTTTTCTCGAGCCACATCTGCCAAGCCCTCACTTTGGTAGAGGTCTGCCTTGACTAAGAGACTGGCTAGATACCATTCCGAACTTTCCGGGATTTCTTCCAAATAAGCAAAGGCTTCTTCCATTAGTCCATCTTCCGCTACGATAGTGGCTAGACTCAGATAGACCTCTGGATAATCATCTCTCAGATGCAAGTAGGTTTGCTTGGCTTCTGGGTAAAAACCAATACTTTCAAAATATTGTCCCAATTCTAACAAGGTAGCTGGATCATCTTCTAGCAAAGCCTTATCCAAATAAGCTGGCAGACGATCTAGCTCTTGTTTCTCAATTGCTTCTAGAATTTTTTGACTATTCTTCACTTTGAATTTCCTCAACTTCGTCCTTTTCGTACAAACCACTGACCTCTTTATACCATTCAAATAGAGCACTGATGACTACTTTAGCCGAAGCATAAACCGGGATTCCTAAGAAGACTCCCCAGATTCCAAACATAGAGCCAGAAGTAATCAATACAAACAGAATCGTGATTGGGTGGATATTGAGCTGACTCCCCAAGACAAGTGGGGAAACGAAACGTCCCTCGATTGTTTGCTCAACAATAAAGACAATGACGACTTTGACAAACATCTCTGGTCCTGCCACCAACCCCAAGACTAAGGCTGGGAGCATGGCCAAGAAGCTGCCCAAGTATGGTATCAAGTTCAAAAAACCAGCGGTTACACCGAGTGTCACAGCGTAACGAAGCCCAATGATCTTAAGCAGAAGAATAAACATTAAAGCTACGATGATAGCAACAGTAATCTGACCTCTGACATAATTAGCCAATTGTGTATTGACATCAGACAGTACTTTGTCTGCAGATTTACGAATCTTGGTTGGCAAGAAACGGATGATTTGCCCTTTTAAGTTCTTTCCATCTCTCAAAAGATAGAAGACGATAAAAGGCATAATAATCAAAGCGATAATGACCTGAGAGGCGACAGTAATCAGATTGCTGACCCAGTTGACTGCTCGGGCGGAAAAAGAACTCGCCCAACTGGTAATATTCTGCGACAATTGGCTGGTCCATTCATCCAGCTGAGGCTTGATTTCTGGCGACACTTTGTTGTCTAAGACATCATCGATGGTCCTATTGGCCTTTTCCAAGTAATCTGGCAGGTTCTTCATAAAACTAAGAACTTGATGTTGAATAGCTGGAATAGCGACAGCCAAGCCCCATAAAATGAGAAGCGCGATCAAAATAAAGACGATGGAAATTGCAATGATCCGTTTGACTCGGTGCCTTTCCAAAAAGTCCACGATTGGATTTAACAAATAATAGAGGAGCCCTGAAATAATGACTGGTAGCATGACTGCTGCTCCAAACTCTAACAGGGGTGTAAAAATAAAACTAATCTTGCTGAGAACTAAAATATTCAATCCCATCAGTAAGGTTACTAGAAAAACAGTAATGGCTTTATTATCTACAAACCATTTAAAAAACCAGGATAAACTAAAATCTTTTTCTTTATGTTCCACGGGAATCTCCTTCGTTTTCAATCTGTCTTTATTTTAGCATTTTTAGTCCATAATTTCACGATATAGCTGAAATGTGAGCTTTTTTTTAATGCTTAGCTTGTCAATCCTTCACCTAATCGTTTTCCATCCCCTTCTTTTCTGATATAATGGAGCTATCAACAAAGTCGAGGTGCATGTGATGCAAGATATTTATTTCGGAACCTATACCAAACGAGACTCTAAAGGAATTTATAAGGCTTCCTTCGATGAAAGAACTGGTCAACTTAGCGACTTAGAACTAGTTGCTCAAGAGCCAAACCCAACCTATCTCGCTTTTTCAAAAGCTGGTTTCTTATACAGTGTGGGTGCGGAGCAAGGTCTTGGCGGCATTGCAAGCTTTAGTCCTGATCACCAGTTAATCAATCATGTGGTCGAGGAAGGGGCGCCCCTCTGTTATGTCTCTGTTGATGAGGCGCGTGGCTTGGTCTATGGAGCTAACTACCACAAGGGACAAGTCCTCTCATATCGCATCCATGAAGATGGTCATTTAACCTTTGTCGACCAAGCGACTCATCAGGGTTCTGGACCTCACGAAAACCAAGCGAGTCCCCATGTACATTATGCAGATCTCACTCCCGATAAGCTACTCATCACTTGTGATTTGGGTACCGATCAAGTAGTGGTCTATCAAGTCGATGATCTTGGTAAACTAACGAAGACTCAAACCTATCAAACAGCTCCAGGTGCTGGTCCACGTCATATCATTTTCCACTCTCATTACAAGACCGCCTACCTCATTAACGAATTAAACGCTACCATCGATGTCCTTTTCTATGACGGACTTGGCTACTTTGAACATTTCCAAACCATCTCAACCCTACCTAAAGAGTATGAAGGTCAAAAATGGGCCGCTGCTATTCGCCTCTCAGAGGATGGGAAATTCCTCTATGCCTCAAATCGTGCCCATAACTCCATTGCAGTTTATGAAATCTTGGCAGATGGTAGCTTAGTGCTTCTGGAAATCGTTCCAACCAATGGTCTCAATCCGCGTGATTTCATTCTTAGTCCAGACCAAAAATACCTCATTGCAATTCATCAAGATTCAGACAATGCTACTGTTTTTAAACGCGACAAAGCGAGTGGTAGATTGACTGAATTGAGCCATGATTTCTACGTACCAGAGGCGGTTTGCGTCCTCTTCAACTAAGAATCAAAACGCTTGCTAGTTTGGTTGAAAAATGATTAAATAGTGATAATAATAAATTGTTTATAGGAGAAAACTCATGAACCCAATGGATTTGTTTAACCAAGTCAAAGAAATGATCGAAAAGAAAGATTTCGATGCTGCTAAAAAATTTATCGATGACAACAAGGATAACCTTGGTGACTACTTAGATCAAGCCAAAGCTCTTGTTGCTGGAAACGATCTCGTCAGCGGTGCTGTTGATAAAATCAAAGGCTTGTTCTAATAAAACGATTCCTCAACTAGATAGTTGAGGATTTTTTGTTTGGCCCGATAACAAAAAAATCCTTGAGAAAACTCAAGGATCTTTTATATCTAGTTAACTAGATTATTTTTTAAGGTTGTAGAATGATTTCAATCCACGGTATTCAGCTACTTCACCAAGTTGGTCTTCGATACGAAGCAATTGGTTGTATTTAGCGATACGGTCTGTACGTGAAAGTGAACCAGTCTTGATTTGTCCTGCGTTTGTTGCAACTGCGATGTCAGCGATTGTTGAATCTTCAGTTTCACCTGAACGGTGTGATACAACAGCAGTGTAACCAGCTTCTTTAGCCATTTCGATAGCTTCGAAAGTTTCAGTAAGAGTACCGATTTGGTTAACTTTGATAAGGATTGAGTTAGCAGCACCTTCTTGGATACCACGTGCAAGGTAGTCAGTGTTAGTTACGAAGAAGTCGTCACCAACCAATTGAACTTTCTTACCAAGACGTTCAGTAAGAGCTTTCCAACCTTCCCAGTCGTTTTCATCCATACCATCTTCGATAGTGATGATTGGGTATTTGTTAACCAATTCTTCAAGGTAGTCGATTTGTTCTGCAGATGTACGAACAGCAGCGCCTTCACCTTCGAATTTAGTGTAGTCGTAGACTTTACGTTCTTTATCGTAGAATTCTGATGATGCACAGTCAAATCCGATGAATACGTCTTTACCTGGTACATATCCAGCAGCTTCGATCGCAGCAAGGATAGTTTCAACACCATCTTCAGTTCCTTCGAAACGAGGAGCGAATCCACCTTCGTCACCTACGGCAGTTTCAAGACCACGAGATTTAAGGATTTTCTTAAGAGCGTGGAAAATTTCAGCACCGTAACGAAGAGCTTCTTTAAATGTAGGTGCACCAACTGGCAAGATCATAAACTCTTGGAAAGCGATTGGAGCATCTGAGTGAGAACCACCGTTGATGATGTTCATCATTGGAGTTGGAAGAACTTTAGTGTTGAATCCACCAAGGTAGCTGTAAAGTGGGATTTCAAGGTAGTCAGCAGCAGCACGAGCTACAGCGATAGACACACCAAGGATTGCGTTCGCACCCAATTTACCTTTGTTAGGAGTACCGTCAAGAGCGATCATTGCACGGTCAATAGCTTGTTGATCACGAACATCGTAACCGATGATTGCTTCAGCAATGATGTTGTTTACATTGTCAACAGCTTTTTGAGTTCCAAGACCACCGTAACGAGATTTGTCACCGTCGCGAAGTTCAACTGCTTCGTGTTCACCAGTAGAAGCTCCAGATGGAACCATACCACGTCCGAAAGCACCTGATTCAGTATAAACTTCTACTTCAAGTGTTGGGTTACCGCGTGAGTCTAGGACTTCGCGAGCGTAAACATCAGTAATAATTGACATTTCTTACTCTCCTTTGAGTTTAAATTTTTTACACCTCTATGATACCTTAAAAATACGCGTTTTTCAAGAAAAAACGTTATCTTTGTGCAGATTTTCCTTAACTTTATCAATAAATCGCTTTCTTTTTGTTTGGAACAGCCTTTATTCGTTTGGCATTTTCAACCTAAAGTATGATATACTATTCTTATGACTGATCTATCTAAAGAAATTATGGAAAAGGCTAACGGTGGCCTAAAATTAAATCCTGATGAACAACGTCGCTTTCTAGGTACATTTGAAGAGCGTGTTCTAGGATATGCCGATTTAAAAACTAGCAATAGTCCTCAGCTTCAGAAGGGCTTTTTGAAGGTGCTGAAAAGCTTGAATGAACAAGCTAGCCCTCTCTTTGTCAAGATTTCTCCAAATGTTGATTCTAGCGTCCAGTTGAGCTATCTAAAACAAGCAAAAGAATTTGGTTGCCAGGCTACTATTGTTTCGGAGGAACACGACTCCTCTCCTTTTGGGCTCGTGATTCATACAGATGCACCAGTGACCACTACTGACAAGGACCTCCGATCTGCTTTTTCGGATCTCTGGGAGGAAGAAAAGAAGCCGACCAAACCATCTCTTTGGAAAAAATGGTTTGGTTAATCAGAGCTGTCCCTTAGACATTTTATTAGTATTAAACATTAGATGGAAAAAAGCGGTTTAACCGCTTGAGTATGTAGACAAGCTATTGTTTTACATAAAACAGTTAGATGATTATCAAAAATGACTTTTAATTTTTAGTTATTTACGAAGATCAAAAACTTTCCGCTGTGAGAAAAATGCCTGAAACATAATTGTTCCAGGCATTCGGAATTATTGAGATCTTAGGCTCAATAATTAGTCATGGAACTTTGAAAAAGTTCGCTGACGTCCGTACTCACCTAAGGAAAGTTTTTCTGAAGACTTTATCTTCAATTTGAAGCGGTTTAACCGCTTTTTTCTATGCTTAATAGATTTCCGATATTTCTAGCTGTAAAGAGAAGATTTTCCCTCACATCCTTCAGAAGTTGCTCTAAACTATCGGGATGTTTCGTAATAGAAAAGGCACCGACTATATTTTCAAATGGGAGACTTGGTAAATTATCTGCAAGACTACCACAAATGGCTATTACTGGGATTCCTTTTGGGGTTCGTCTCGCAACCCCTATCGGAGCTTTCCCGGATAGACTCTGATGGTCCAGTCGTCCTTCACCGACAATGACCAAGTCTGCATTTGCTACTTTGGAATCAAAGTCGATCAGATCTAAACAGCTATCGATTCCTGATACCAGTCTCGCTTGCGCGAAGGCACAAAGACCCGCAGCAAGACCTCCACCAGCTCCCATCCCTGCTTGATTCAAAATACTTGGACAGTGCATTTCGTAAAAGCTGTAAATAGCTTGATCCACTTGCTCAAACATATTGGGACTGAGCCCCTTTTGTTTTCCAAAAATATAGGTCGCACCATTTAGTCCACATAAGGGATTGGAAACATCTGCTAAGATCTGTATCTGGACATTGTCTGGGATCTTGAACGCTTCCTCTTTACGGATGGAATCCCATTCTAAAAGACTTTGTCCACAGGCCTTTAATTCTCTTCCTTCTCGATCATAGAATTGGTAGCCTAGACCTGCTACAAGTCCTAGCCCACCATCATTGGTCGCTGTTCCTCCAACCCCGATATAAATCTCCTTTTTCCCCTGTTTGATTAAATAACAAATCAGTTCACCAATTCCTCGGGTTTCTAGGTCAAGTGGACGGCGTTGATTAACTGGAATTTTTCCTAAACCGATCAAGTCGGCTACTTCAAAGAGAACCAAAGAATCCTTCTCCATATACCGCATTTCTACCGGCTCTCCAAATGGACCTGTGACAAGGGTAAAAGTTTCCTTCAATCCCAATGAGTAGCTGATGGCATCCACTGTCCCTTCCCCACCATCTCCAACAGGACAGGTGACCGGTTCTACATCGAGGAGAGACTGACGCAAGCCTTCTGCAATAATTTCCGCTACATCTTTCGCAGGTAAGCTTTCTTTGAATGAATCTGGAGCAATTAAAACTTTCATGGACTCATCTCCTTTTTCTATCCTTCCCTTTCCCATCACAGCTTCATTTCCATAAAAAAACATCCAGGAATGTTCTCCTGGATGTTTTGGATTAGAATCGGATGGATTCTCTTGTTTTTTCAAATGAGGTAACAAATCTCTCTGTTACTCCTGGTTCTACTGTTTCCAATGCTTCTGAAATGACTTTGAATGAAGCAGGATAGTCATACTCTTTTTCAAAGATGTACAAGGCTTCATCAAACGCTGCTTGAACATGATCGTCGAATGAACGATAGCGATTTGAGTATTGAAGCAACTGCTCTGTTAGAGTAGCATATTGTACTAATTTGTAGGTTTCTTCCTCTAACTCTGTCATATCGTTGGTCAAAATATCCAGGAGACGGTTGGCGTTTTCAATATTGACACGACGACCTTCTAACTCAGCCAAGAGAGCTTCTGTGTTATCACTTGCAGTGAAGAAGATAGTTAGGAAGGATTGAGGGATTCCAGGTAAGTTACGCTTATCCATGTAACGCTTAATGGCATGTAAACGGTTGGCGTAGATATTTACCTTTTGACGAGCATTGGTGTCGTCTTTCTCAATCTTAGACAAGGTTTCGCTCAATGCAATTTGATCATCTTCAATCTCTTTCAAACGTTCTTCAATCGCTTCTAACTCTTCTTGAAGGATAGAGTAGGCTTTTTGAGTTTCAGATGTATCCTTCAAGGCATCTTCTACAACGAGCTCTTGAGCTGTTAATTCAGCTTCTAACTCTTTCAAATGATTTTCCTTGAGTTCTTTGCTTTCAAATGTTTTGCTGAGACGTTCAACTTCTTCTGCTAAACGCTTGTTATTTTCCTTCGCATGGGCAAGGTAACCTGGTAAGGCTTTGACCAATTTTTCAACAACTTTGTGTGATTCAATTTCACGAGTGAAAATATCATACAAGGCGTTGATTTCTTCTTGAATCTGCTCATTTTCATAGAGCGCATTATCTAATTCAAGAGCAGCAACATTTTGTAGGTTGGCTTTCAAAGCTGCATGCAATTGTTGGAAACGTGCTTCCAAATCGGTCTCTGTAAAATGATAACCAGACTCCAATAGTTTGCGATGACCAGCTTCCAAATCTTCCAATTGATCAGGAAGAGTTGTTTGGACATCCTTCACAATTGCAGGAACTTTTTCAACAATATGCGTCAAGGCTACAATGTGGTTTTCAGCCGTATCCAAAATTTCTGCAGCTTCAACAGGGTCACCTGATGAATTCAAGGTTACAAATTTTGAAAACTCAACTTGAATATTTTCAGCTTGCTTCTCGATTTCGGGAAGTGCTGGGCCGTATGCGTCTGGATCAGAAGCTACTTGTCTTTGCAAGTTTTCAAACATATCCAAGGCATGAACAACCCGACCGCTATTCTTTTCTTCTTTTTCTTTTAATTCAGATAAAGCTTGACGGATGGCCTTGATATCTTCATCAATCAATTGAACCTGACTCTCAATATTTCCAATTGCTTGCTTGGCTTTTAAAAAGCGGAAAGAATTGTTGTAGCCTTCTGCTTCAAAGAGGTTGTTCTCGATATCAGCAAAAGAATTGAGGGATAGGTCCACCCATTTTTGATTCCATTCACGAAATGCAACTTGACTTTGACCAATCAAATGCATATTCTTCACTTCTTCTACTTCATCATTTACCGGAAGGTTATACAACTGTTCTTTTCGTTCTTCCAGAGATGCCAGTAAGGCTTCGTTACGCTTTCTCAATAAGACTGCCACTACATATCCTAAAACCAAGAGGACCCCAATGACAATAATGAGAATAATTAGTCCACTAGACATATAAAAACTCCTTCATTAAATTACTTGAAAGTAATCGTAGTTATTATATCATAAATATTCGAATAATTGGCAAATATCGCAGAATTTTATACATCAAGTGTACTATATTCGGCATTTTCTTCGATAAATTCACGACGAGGTTCTACTCGATCCCCCATGAGCATATCAAAGATTTTATCTGCTTCTGCTGCATCATCAACTGTCACACGCGCCATGAGGCGATGTTCTGGGTTCATCGTTGTTTCCCAGAGCTGATGATCATCCATCTCACCCAAACCTTTGTATCGTTGAATCGTTGGTTTGGAACGACCTTCAGAATAGCGCTCCAAGGCTTCAGCCAATTCTGCTTCTTGGTTGGCTCCTGGTTGGATGTATTCTTTGATTTCACTACCGACTTTTACACCATAGATTGGTGGTTGGGCGATGTAAACATAGCCTGCCTCCAAAACTGGTTTCATATAGCGATAGATCAAGGTTAAGAGGAGGGTTCGAATATGAGCTCCATCGACATCGGCATCTGTCATGATGACTAATTTTTGATAACGGGCTTTTGATACATCAAATTCTGCACCAAAACCAGTTCCCATAGCTGTGAAAAGGCTACGAATTTCTTCGTTGGCTAAAATCTTATCCATGCTGGCTTTTTCCACGTTGAGGATTTTCCCCCGAATAGGGAGAATCGCCTGGAACTCGCGGTTTCGACCTGATTTAGCAGATCCTCCGGCAGAGTCTCCTTCGACGATGAAGAGTTCAGTCTCAGCTGGATTGTTAGATGAACAGTCTGCTAATTTACCAGGAAGGTTTGAGATTTCTAAACCAGATTTCTTACGGGTGACTTCACGGGCGCGCTTAGCAGCAACACGCGCTTTGGCAGCCAAAATTCCCTTTTCGACAATTTTCTTAGCAATCTGCGGATTTTCCAACAAGAAATCAGAGAAGGCATCGCTGAACAAGCGGTTGGTAATCTTCACCACTTCAGAGTTTCCAAGTTTGGTCTTGGTTTGTCCTTCAAACTGTGGATTTGGGTGTTTGACAGAAATCACTGCCGTCAACCCTTCCCGGACATCTTCCCCTGTTAGATTTTCTTCATTGTCCTTGAGAAGTTTATTCTTACGCGCATAGTCGTTGATAACACGGGTCAAAGCTGTACGGAAACCTTGTTCATGAGTCCCCCCTTCATGAGTATGGATGTTATTGGCAAAACTCATGACGGTTTCGTGATAACCAGTCGTATACTGCATGGCTACTTCAACCGTGATATCATCCAATTCTCCATCGGTATAAATCGGAGTTTCGAAGATGACATCCTTGTTTTCGTTGATGTATTCTACATAACTAGCAATCCCACCCTCATAGTGGTAATCTTTCGTTTGCTCCTGCCCTTCACGCTTGTCCGTGATCGAGATTCGTAAGCCACGGTTCAAGAAGGCTAATTCTTGAATCCGCTTATTCAACTTGTCAAAATCAAAGACGGTTGTTTCTGTGAAAATCTCTGGGTCTGGAGTAAAGTGAACAGTTGTACCAGTTCGATCTGTTTCACCGATTACTTCAAGATCTGCAACGACTTGACCGCGTTTGTATTCTTGGTAATGAATTTGACCATTCTTATGGACGTGCACATCCAACTGAGTCGACAAAGCATTTACGACGGATGATCCAACTCCATGGAGTCCACCAGAAACCTTGTAACCACCACCGCCAAATTTTCCTCCCGCATGGAGAACGGTAAAGACAGTCTCAACCGCTGGACGGCCCGTTTTTTCTTGAATATCAACCGGAATACCCCGTCCATCATCGACGACTGTAATCGAATTGTCCGCTTCGATAAAGACTTCGATATGGCTAGCAAAGCCTGCAAGGGCCTCATCGATTGAGTTATCGACGATTTCCCAGACCAAATGGTGAAGACCTTCTTTAGAAGTGGATCCAATATACATCCCCGGACGCATCCGAACTGCTTCTAAACCTTCTAAAACCTGAATCTGACTGGCATCATATTCTTGACCAGTCGTTTCTTGCTTCAATTCTTCTGTCATTCTTTCCCTTTTCTAATTAAAAATATAGGCACTTAATTGATCCATTGAGTCGAACAAATAGGTCGCCATGCCAGCTCTCTGACCAGCTTCGATATCGATCGGGCGATCTCCAATCACCAAGCCAGACTCAATCGCATACTTGTCTTTTAGATACAACATGGACGTAGGATCTGGTTTGCGTGGAAAACCATCATCAGCTGTCACAACTTCTGTAAAGTAATGACGAATCCCTGTTTTTTCTAAGATAGTCTCTACATGATGGTCACGGTGAGAAACCAAAAAATGACGGGCTCCGAGTGCTGTCAGACGATGCAATAACTCCTCAGTCCCCTCGAATAAGCAGGGGATTTCAAGAGCTTCTTTCTCTCGCTGTTTATACTCTCCCAAAAAGTCTGGAAGGTCTGAGGCAAACTGCTGAACAGCATAATCCGTGGAAACCTTTAAAGCTGCATAAACGGAATCATGATCAGCCTCCCTTTGGAAATACTGTAAGGTCTCTACAAAAGCTTTTGTAGAGGTCTCATAATTGTCCAATAAAGTCCCACCAAGATCCCATATAAAATCATGATAATCCATAGCTTCAATTATACCATAATTTTCAAAAAATTGCTTGTAAAGTCAATGTTTTCACGGTTTTTTTACAGTCATCTCCCACCTGTTTTACTTTCATTCAAAAAGCATTTATATTTTGACAAAACTAGCCTATAAAAAAAATGAAGACAGGAATTTTCCTACCTTCATTTTTCTTCTCAACAACTAAGGGGCCGATGTTCCAAAAACATCTTGATAGAGCATCCCTTCTCTCAATGCTGTGGCATCTCCCCCAAAATGGTTGACCAGTGCATAGGAAAAAGCAAGTGCTGTTGCAGGACCCCGACTGGTCAAGATGTGACCATCCTGAACCACTGCTTCCTTCACATAATGCTCTCTTCCAATTTCTTTTTCGAAGCCATCATAGCAGGTATAGCGTTTTTCATCAAGTAGTCCAGCTCGATCCAAGACAATCGGAGCTGCACAAATAGCTGCTAGACTTTTTCCTTGTTCATGGGCTTCTTTTAAAGACTGAATCAAGCCCTCATGGTCTCGTAGATTTGCTGCTCCCGGCATCCCTCCTGGAAGGACAATGCCATCAAAATGATCCAACGAACCGGACCAGACCTCATCAACCTTCACTGTGATCCCATGGGAACCTGTCACTTCCGGATCAAATCCAACCATCAAACACTCGATTGCTGCTCTTCGCAAAACATCGACAACGGTCAAGGCTTCGATTTCCTCGAAACCATTTGCTAACATCACTGCTACTTTTGTCATATCAAATTATTCCTTTCTCGTGTAGTCGACTCAATTGTTTCTGTCTCAATAGTCGACTTTCTTTTTTCCGTTCTTCACTCACCCTATTTTGATGGCTCATGGATAATAATAAACCAATCCCAATAAGGTTACTCACAATAGCGGATCCTCCTTGTGAGATAAATGGCAAGGGAATTCCAGTGAGAGGCAAGATCCCCGTTACAGCCCCAATATTCTCAAATATGTGGAAGACCAGCATCATGATGAAACCAGTTGAGATATAGGTGTAAAATTGATTATTGGATTTCAGGGTAATGCGCAACATCTTATAAACTAGAAACATGTATAAGAGAAGGAGGCACAGTCCGCCTACAAATCCAAAATCTTCCGCGATGACCGTAAAAATCATATCACTCTCCCTGACCGGGATTAACAGATTAGATACATTAAAACCTTGCCCCAATAGACCACCGCTGGCAATGGCCAGCTGTCCCTGAGCCTGTTGGAAGGTCATGGTTTGTGCATAATCAAAAGGATTCAACCAGGCTAAAATGCGGTTCATCTGATAGGTGGGCATCCCCAAAGTTTGATGGAGAAAGGCCCGCCCACCGTCGGATAGAAAGACGGCCAAAAAGAGAGCAATTCCACCTGCGAGGGTCAAAAAGACTGGTAAAATGATTTTCCAAGAGACCCCTGAAATAAGGACTACTCCTGAGAAGATGGCCATAAATACCAAGGAGGTTCCAAAATCATGTTGAAAGGCTAGAAGCCCTAGGACCGGTATGGTATAGGCAGCAATTTGGAGAATGAGAAAAAAGTCTTTTTTTAGCGTCCGATCTTCTTCCCTATTGTTTCGTAAAAAGTGAACAATCGCACGAGAGACCATCAAGATATAAGAAATTTTCATAAACTCTGATGGCTGAAAAAGACTGATCCCCTTGTAAGCCACCCAGTTTTTAGAACCGGTCGAAACAACCAGGTTTGGGTTGTAAAAATAAAGGGGCAAGACCATTAAGACCAAGCCAAAGACATACAAGTAGGGCGTTACTTTCCATAAAAATTCTGTATTAAAGAGCATAACGACAAAACTAATCATACATCCTAAAACAATCCAGGCAACCTGTTGGCCTAAAATAGACCAAACCAAGTCAGGATAATCATTCGAAACTGCAATGTAGACTGCCACCACACCAAATGCTAATAATAACAAAACAGTGGTGATCAAGGAGAAATCTCCTCTAAGTTTGAAAGACTGACGTCTCTTCATTTCATCTCCCTTTCATTTAGATTCCTAAAACGTGTTGAAGTAGCAAACTAGAAATGGATACAGCTAGCCAGGCCACAAGACCGATGAGGAGAGGAGCAACCCCCTGCTTACGGAAGGCCTGAATAGACACTTGACTTCCAATGCCAACCAAGGCCATAGCCATCAAATATTGTGACAACCATTTACAGAAGGGAATCCAATAACTTGGAAACCAGCCAAAGGACGTCACTAAAGAAGCCAAAAGGAAGTAAAAAATAAACCAAGGAACAATTTTACTCAATTTCACTTGCTTCCCTTCTCGATCCTGTTTCGACCGTCCTAGTAGTTTTAGTCCCAACATCCCAAAACAGATTGGAATAATCATCAGAGCTCGGGTCAACTTTACAACCGTAGCCACTTCACCCGCTGCTTTACTATAGGAAAATGCGGCCGCTACAACAGATGAGGTATCATTAATAGCTGTTCCTGCCCAAAAACCAAATTGCCGATCCGTCATAGCAAGGAGGTGACCAAAGAAAGGAAAGAGGAAAACCGCTAGAATATTGAAGAAAAAGATTGTCGACATGGACAGAGCAATGTCATTTTCATCAGCTTCTAGAACAGGAGAGGCTGCCGCGATTGCAGAACCTCCACAAATAGCTGTCCCCATTCCAACCAAGGCTGTTAAAATCTTTGGAACTTTTAAGAGGTAGCCCATTGCAAAAGCAGAGAAAAAGGCAATACTGATGGTCGGTAAACTAATGACCAAAGAAGACAGGCCCAATTGGGTCACCTTTTGAAAGGACATGGTAAAGCCCATCAAGATAATGGAATATTGCAAGAGTTTTTTCCCTGAATAGGCTAGTCCCGGCCTGCTATTTTGAGGCAAGAGTTGACTAGCATTCAAGAGGATCCCACATAGGATAGCAAAGAGACTAGAGCCAAGGATAGGTACTGCTTTTCCTAACACCATAGATAGTCCTGCTGTGAGAGCGGCTAGCAAGACACCGGGAACATACTGAGTTCCATTGGGTTTTTGATTCATGTTAACTCCTAAATTGTTCAACAACTTCTTTTACTTCTCCTGTCTTAGCAATGACAAGAGGAGCTATTTTCTCTAAACTAGCTTGAATCTGCGAACCATATTGACGATTTAATAAGCGTTGATCTAATAAAATGACCAGAGATTCTTGCTCGCTCGAACGACTCGAGCGTCCAAGAGCCTGCTTCAAGCGTAAGATAGCTAGTGGCAAACTATAATCATAGAAAGGATTTTTCCCTTCTAGACGCAAGGTTTCGTGCAGTTTTTGCACGAAGAAATCACTTGGATTATCAAAAGGAATGCGAGGAATGACTTGAATGATTTTTGCTTGCTGGGCAAAATCGACCCCTTCCCAAAAACTACCGGATCCTAAAAGGACGGAAGCTTCCCCTCTATCAAATCGGCGTTTAATAGTTGCTGCTTCACCATTCTTATACTGAGCCAGATGACCCACTGTCATCAACTGAGAAGTTGCTAATAGCAAGTCCTTGGAAGTGAACAAGGCAAAGAGAGGCAAGCCAGTAGCTGCTAGATCATCCAAATACCTTGCTAAAGAGCCAGCTAATTCCTCTTGCATCAAATTGGTCAAATCAGGAAATTCTCGATCGATGAAGATGGTTTGCCCTTGATGATAGGACAGTTCTTTCCCAATGAATTGGTAATTCTCAATTCCTAAAATCGAGGCTAGATTGACCTTTTTACTAATGGATAAGGTAGCTGAGACCAAGAGAAGTCTGGTAGTTGTTGGAATAAAGTCTTGAAGGGAAACCAAGCCCTCTCTTCCAGACTGCAAGCGAATTATCGGATGCTGATTCTCTTGTGTACGATCAATCCAAAAAATTTGAAAACGAGGATCAAAGACCGTTTTTAATGCAGCCAAGACTGGACTATCTAGTTCAGATAAATCCTGGCGAATTTTTTTCACCTGTTCCGGTGTTAGTTCGACCTTTCTGCTACCCGATTCAAGATGTTTGAGTAGAGCATTCAATTCAAATTGGAGACTCTCAAGGATCCGTCGTTTCAACAAGGATTTTTCTATTTCAATCTCCCGTTGCAGATCTAGCATGAAATCCGATAAGGATAAGGAAGCCCTTGAAAACTGCTCCAATGAAAAATAAAGTTTTTGTGCTTCATCCACCACTAGAGTCCGATTTTCTACTAGAGAAGGATCATCCTCTAATCGAGTCAATAAATAGGCATGATTGGTGAGCAAGACTCGACTCATTTTGGCTTTTTCTTGACCGAGACGCCAAAAATCTTCTGTGTAAAATAAAGATTTTTTTGATAGTTTCCCATCATGACGGATTCGTTGAACAAAATTCCCGTAACGATGGAGCTGTCCAACTTCATTTAGATCACCCGTCCTTGTTTGGGTCAACCAGACTAGCAATTGCATTTTGAACCGATTCCATAGGCGATTTTCCTCTGGTTCATGCAAGATTCGAAAGAACTCATCCAGTTTTAAATAATTTTGAGGACTCTTTAGGCTATGAAAAGAAGTCTGAAAAACGTCCTCAATCGTCTTAGCTTCCTGTTGCATGATTTGGTCTTGTAAGACCTTGGTTGGAACACTGACAACAATCTGGTCCTTTGTATGCGCTAGTAAGGGAAGGAGGTAGCCATAGGTTTTTCCAATCCCAGTAGGTCCCTCGACAAAGGTTGCTACTTCTCTTGAAGACTGAAGACTTTCTTCAATTGACTGGGCAAACTCTTGCTGCAAGGGACGGGGTTCCATGCCCATTAACTGGATATTAATAGCAAACTGATCAGAAAAATTCTTGGCATCTCTTTTGATCAGAGGCTTACGAAGAAAAATCCCATGGTGAGATGTCAAGTCCTCTTTATGAAAAGCTCCCGCATCCTCGAAAGCATCCTCTATCAAGAGTCTCGACTCGTAAATCAGATTATCAGAAAATGACAGCAAGGTTTCCACCAATTCTCTCGGTAGGGAAGCAATCGTTTCACGAAGCTTAAGAAATAGCTGGGCGGTTGCTTGCGCATCTGAGATAGCTGAGTGAGCATGGTCTAGAGGAATCGCCAATTCTTCACACAGGCTACTTAAATTGTATCTTTCTAGTGTTGGGAAAAAGACTTGGGCCAATTCAACCGTATCGATCCGGGGGGTTATGAGCTCAAACCCTTCCCAAAACAATGATTCTGCCAAGAGATTGGCATCAAATTTGACATTATGAGCCACAAAGACAGCATCTTCAATCAGTTCGTATACTTGTCTGGCTACCTGTGAAAAGTCAGGGGCCTTCTTTAGTTGCTGATTGGTAATCCCAGTCAGTTGGCGAATATGTTCGTCTAGTTCCTCATGGGGGTTGACGTCTGTCTCATAGGTCTCTACAATCTGCCCATCTTGAATGATGACAATCCCGATTTGAATTATTTTTGCATTGCTGCTTGCACTGGTCGCTTCCAGGTCCACGACAGCATATTTTCTTTTAACATTCGTCGTCATAGCACTTAAAATTATATCATTTTCCGACTCGCTTTGCTTGGTATTTTATGACATTGAAAGGACCAAATCCAGCCAAGCGACGATTCTTCGGTTTCTAGAGGCGTTTTAGTCAGCTATTTTACAATATTTTTGATAGACTAATAGAGAAAGGAGCTCTAATGAAAATCCACCGCATTGTCAATCCCATCGCTTATGAAAACACCTACTTGCTTGAAAACGAGGACTATCTTCTGGTCGTTGATCCCGGGAGTGCTTGGGAACAAATTCGCAGCCGCATCGATCAACTCGCAAAACCAATTGCTGCTATTCTCCTCACCCATACCCACTACGACCATATCATGAGTTTAGAGAAGGTGCGGGAAACTTATGGCCATCCACCTGTTTATGTAGATGCTCATGAAGCAGTCTGGCTTCAAAGTCCTGTGGACAATCTTTCTGGTTTAGACCGCCATTCTGATTTAACGGATGTGGTCTGCCAGCCAGCCGAAGAGCATTTTGAATACCGAACAAATTATCATTTGAAGAACTTCCATTTTTATGTTCTTCACACACCAGGACATTCCATCGGAGGGGTCTCCTTGGTCTTTCCTGATGACCACCTTGTCTTGACAGGAGATGCCCTTTTCCGAGAAACCATTGGACGGACCGATTTGCCGACAGGAAGCGGACCCCAACTCCTTGAAAGTATTAAGACACAATTGCTCACTCTTCCATCCTCTTATGCAGTATACCCAGGACATGGGAATGATACCACTATCGGTCATGAAAAAATGTTTAATCCCTTCTTTCGAAATCGATAAAAAAGGAAGTTCAGATGAACTTCCTTTCAATTTAAAAATAAAGTCCTCTAAAAAACTTTCCTTAGGTGAGCACGGACGTTAGCGAACTTCTCCGAAGTTCCATAACTTAGTTTTGAACCTAAGGTTTCAAAACTCCCGAGTGCCTGAAATCGAATTTTTACAGGCACTTTTCTCACAGCGGAAAGTTTTTAATCTTCTTAATTGACTAAAATATTATAAGTTGTTTTTTGAAAATCATCTAGCTAATTTATTTAAAATAACAGTTTATTTGCATTAAAAAAGGAAGTTCTTTTGAACTTCCTTTTTTTGTATAATCTTAAATCTTCAAGAAACGTCTCATTGAAATAGATGAGCCAAGTGCTCCAATTAAAATACCGAGACCAAACAGTCCTCCGACCATAATCGGAACAAGAAGGTTTGGACTATATAAGAACAATTTCTGATCTTGTAGGGTATTGTACATGGACTTGTAGACAATATTATAGACATAATAAAGCAAGAGAGCTGGTGGAATTGCACCAATCAAGCCAATCCAGGCACCTTCCAGAAGGAATGGCGCACGAATATAGCCACTCTTAGCCCCTACCAGACGCATAATCTTGATTTCTCGACTTCGTGAAATAATGGTAATCCGAATCGTATTAGAAATCAAGAAGACTGCGATAAAGATTAGTAAAGCGGCACCAATCAAGCCCCAAATACGGATGAAGTTCCCTAGAGCAAAGAGACGTTGAGTATCAACTCCCCCATCTTTTACTTCAGACACCCCTTCGATTTTCTTAGCGGCCTTGGAAACTTCTTTTACATACTTAGGAGCCGTTGTCTCTACAAAATAGGCATCATAGAGTGGATTGGCATCTCCGTCAAAAATTTTCCAGTTATTACCGGCAGTCTTGATCAAGTTTTCATATTGTTCTTCCTTGCTGGAGAACTCAACTTTATCAACATTCTTCATGGCTGTCAACGCATTATAGACTTTCTTGTAGTCCTCATTATCAACCATCTGGCCTTCTTTTTCGATCTGCTGGCTTTGATCTTGGATATCCTTGCGCATATAGACAACAATCCGTACACTATTTTGAATATCATCTGATAGCTTGATCGTATTCGCAATAACTGAGGCAAAAATCGCTACAAGTCCAAGTGTAATCATCACCGAACTAACTGCAGCAATGGTCATCCAGCCATTCCGTTTTAAACTTTTAAATGATTCAATGAGATGGCGGAAAAATCTTCTAATCATCGTATCCGTACTCTCCTTCCGCTTCATCCCGTACAACACGGCCATTTTCAATGGCGATAACACGGTGACGAAGTGTATTTACAATTTGGCTATTATGAGTCGCCATCAAAACAGTGGTACCTTGCAAATTAATTCGCTCTAAGAGGTTCATAATTTCCCAAGAGTTATCTGGGTCCAAGTTCCCTGTTGGTTCGTCCGCAATCAATACTTTAGGATTGTTGACGATGGCACGCGCGATAGCGATCCGTTGTTGCTCACCACCTGAAAGCTCATTTGGGAAGGAACGAACCTTGTGTTTCAAACCAACAAGGTCTAAAACTTCCATAACGCGTTTTTTAATGTTGCGACGACGCTCTCCGATTACTTCCATTGCGTAGGCAATATTTTCATATACGGTCTTTTTAGGAAGCAATTTGTAGTCTTGGAAGACTACCCCAACGTTCCGACGCAACATCGGAATATCGCGTTTTTTGATTTTATCTAAATCAAAACCAGCAACTTTCAAGCTACCTTTATCATGCTTCACCTCACGGTAAAGCAAGCGAATAAAGGTTGACTTACCTGCACCAGAAGGTCCTACAATATAGGCAAATTCTCCTGGTTCAATATGAACGGTCACTCCTCGAAGAGCTGTCGTTCCGTTGTCATACTTTTTGACAACATCTTTCATTTCAATCATTGACATGTATTGAAAATTCCTTTCCACATTTTATATAGAAGGAGGACTTTAATTGAGACGCCATTTTAAATAGGCATCAATAAAGCCATCAATATCTCCGTCCATTACTTTATCAACTTGGGCTACTTCATAGCTTGTACGGTGATCCTTCACCATGGTATATGGTGTAAAGACGTAGGAGCGAATCTGACTTCCCCAGGTGATTTCTTTTTTATCACCTTTTAAGGAATCTACTTCAGCTGCCTTCTTTTCTTGCTCCAATTGATAAAGTTTCGCCTGCAACATTTTCATTGCACGGTCACGGTTTCCGTACTGAGTCCGGTCAACCGTCGAAGCAACTACAATCCCTGTTGGGATGTGAGTCAAACGAACACCTGTAGAAACCTTGTTGACATTTTGTCCACCAGCTCCACCCGAACGGAAGGTATCCATCTTGATATCATCATCTCGGACTTCCACTTCAATGGTATCATCCAATTCTGGCATGACTTCAACTGATGTGAAGGATGTATGGCGACGTTTAGCTGAGTCGAATGGCGAGATCCGTACCAAACGGTGAACGCCCATTTCAGATTTCAACAAGCCATAGGCATGCGGTCCTTCAAAAGACAAGGTAACAGATTTAATCCCAGCCTCGTCTCCTGCCTGATAGTCCAAGACTTCCACCTTGAAGCCATGAGCATTTCCGAAGCGGGTATACATCCGAAGAAGCATATCTCCCCAGTCCTGAGCCTCAGTACCACCAGATCCCGGATGGATTTCCAAGATTGCATTATTATTATCATAGGGTTCTGATAAGAGAAGCGTCATCTCATAACTGGTCATCATCTTATCCAACTCTGTCAACTTCTCTTCTAGCTCTTCGTGAACGGATTCATCTTCTGAGAGAAACTCAAGAAGGATTTCGGATTCATCAAACAAGTCTGTCATTTGATGGAAATTCTCATAGGTTTGTTTCAACTCATTTAATTCCTGGGATGTCTTTTGCGCCGCAATATTATCATCCCAAAAATCAGGTTCTGTCATTTTGTTTTCCAAAATGGCAATTTCTTCTTCCAGACCCTCTAAGTCAAAGAGACCCCCTGAAAGAAGCTAATTTTTCACGATTCGCGTCAATTTTCTGACGGATTTCTGAAATATCCATAAGTACCTCTTTCTAAGTATCAGTCTATTATACCACAAACCCCGTCATTTGCACATAGTAAGAGATAGTAAGAATGGTTTACCCTACAAAAATCGCATAAAACCAGGTCGTTGTCACCTCCCTTGTTACATAATTGTTAGATTTGTTACATATTGGTTACCTTTCTCTTTCTCATCAACTTATGATACACTAGTGATATGATACGTATTGGTTTTATGAGTGACCTGCACCTGGATTCCAATCAGTTTGGCGAGGCCGAACGCATGCAACTCCTGCAGGTCCTACAAGAAGAACAGATTGATCATCTTCATCTAGCTGGAGACATCTCTAATGACTTTAAACAGATAAGCCTTCCCTTCATTCAGGACCTCCAAAGACAGTTTCCTGTTTCCTTTAACCTGGGCAATCACGATATGCTATCTCTTTCAGAAGAAGAAATCAAGCAGTATGATTTTCAGGTCCAGACCTTTGGAGACAGCCATTTAGTATCTCTTGCTGGATGGTACGATTATAGCTTTGTTCCTGAAAAGAGCAAGGAAGCCCACCTGCGTACCAAGAATACTTTCTGGTTTGATCGAAGATTGGAACGTCCTTTAGATGATCCAACCATCACGCAAGAAGATCTCTTCCGATTGGATCAGGTCCTCGCTTCTTTAGATGGTAGAATCATCGTCGCTCTTCACTTTGTCCCCCACAAGGACTTCCTCGTTAGTCACCCCTACTTTCAGAAATTCAACGCCTTCTTAGGTAGTCAAGCTTTTCACGATCTCTTTGTAAAGCACGAGGTAGCGGATGTCGTCTTCGGACACTTGCATCATCGCCATCCTTCCAGAGCCATCGATAACGTCCATTATCATATGCGGCCTCTTGGCTATATTCGAGAATGGCAACTAACAGAAGACTTTTTCAAGGCCTATCCACAGTACAAGATCCCTGACATGTATCGTCTTCATAAACGCTACAACGCTGTGAAAGACTTACCTGAATTTCATCAATACAAAAGACAACACTTAGCAAGCGAATTTCGTCAGGCTTTAACCATCCTTGACTGCTAAAAAGAAAAAGATTTCGACCCCACAGGGAATCGAAATCTTTTTTTCGTTAAAATAGCTTAAGCTTCAGTTTCAAGGAGATTCTTTGCAACAAGCGCTGCCAAGACACCACCAACGATTGGAGCAAGGATAAAGATCCAAATTTGTTGGAGGGCTGCACCACCTACAAAGAGTGCAGGAGCCAAGCTACGAGCTGGGTTTACAGAAAGACCTGTAATGTTCAAACCAACAAGAATGATCAAGGTCAAGCTCAAACCGATGACAAGACCAGCAATCTTCCCGTTTCCTTTAGAAGCTGATGTCACTGTCATGATGACCAAGATAAAGATAAAGGATGCAATCACTTCAAACAAGAAACCGCCAAATGGAGTTACTCCTTTAGCCAAGGCATTTTCACCAAGACTAGCTGTTGACATCCCTGAATTAGACAAAAGGAAGAAGACAGAAGCAGTCGCAAGGAAAGCTCCTACTACTTGCGCTACAATGTAGTTGACCAAGTCTTTAGATGACAAGCGTTTGTTGACAAACATAGCAATCGAAACAGCAGGATTCAAGTGAGCACCAGAAACAGTCCCAATAGAGTATGCAGCTGCAACAATGGACAAACCAAATGCCAAGGCAATTCCTAAATGCCCAACACCTTCAGTCCCATTTCCAAAAACAACGGCGCCAGTCCCGATAAAGACAAGCATAAATGTGCCGATTACTTCAGCAAAAAACTTTTTCATAATACAAGTTTCCTTTCTTCAAACTGTTGTCTAGTTTATCAAAAATCCAGTCTTGCCTCAAGAAATATGCCCAGACATCTCTGCACACAAAAAAGCCATCCGAAGATGACTTTTGATACGCGTTTAAATGGCGTTTTTATCCTTACCAAGTGCACGTTGAACGGCTTTGACAATCTCAACCAAAACAACAATCATAAGGGCACCTACAGCAACAACCAACCATTGCGTCAAGCTTAAATGAGACACGTGGAAGAGTTTATTGAATCCAGGTACCATAATCGTCGCCATTAAGAGAATAAAGGCAACTGGGATAGACCAGTTAAAGGTCTTGTTCTTGAAGAGCCCTACTTTAAAGATGGATTGGTAAACTGATTTAACGTTAAAGGCATGGAGTAATTGGATCAAGCCAAGAGTTGCAAAGGCCATGGTCAAAGCATCAGCATGGATTTCTGCCCGGGTAGAGTGTTCAGGAGAAATCAAAGCCCAACCATAGACACCAAGAACCAGCATAGTTTGGAAGATTCCTTGATAAAGGATAGCTCCGAAGACACCACCGTCAAAGAAGTTAGACTTACGTCCACGAGGTTTGTGGGTCATCACGCCTGGCTCAGCTGGTTCCACACCAAGAGCGATAGCTGGTAGAGTATCTGTTACCAAGTTGATCCAGAGAAGATGTACTGGTTGAAGAACGTCCCAACCAAAGAGGGTTGCAAAAAAGATGGTGAAGACCTCAGCCATATTGGCAGACAAGAGGTATTGGATGGATTTTTGGATATTGGAGAAGACCTTACGTCCTTCTTCTACCGCTACGATAATAGTGGCGAAGTTATCATCGGCAAGGACCATGTCAGAAGCACCCTTAGAAACCTCTGTACCTGTAATCCCCATACCGATACCGATATCAGCTGTTTTAAGCGATGGCGCATCGTTGACCCCGTCACCAGTCATGGCAACAACTTTACCTTCTTTTTGCCATGCTTTTACGATCCGAACCTTGTGTTCAGGTGATACACGTGCGTATACAGAGAATTGCTTGAAGACTTTTTGGAATTCTTCATCAGAAAGTTCATTCAACTCAGCACCAGTGAAGACATGGTCTTCTGTATCATTTGGATCAATGATTCCAAGACGTTTGGCAATAGCTTCTGCTGTATCTTGGTGGTCACCCGTAATCATGATCGGACGGATACCTGCTTCTTTAGCGACACGTACAGCTTCTGCAGCTTCTGGACGCTCAGGGTCAATCATGCCGACCAAACCTGAGAAGATGAGGTCAGATTCAACAATTTCAGATTCCAAGGTTGGGATTTCCTTGCTTGTCTTATAAGCCATCATCAAGACACGAAGGGCTTGTTTGGCCAAGTCTTTGTTGATTGCAAGGATAGCTTTCTTGTCTTCTTCTGTGATAGGGCGAACTTCCCCATTTACTTCAATACGTGTCACACGCTTGAGCAATTGGTCAGGCGCACCCTTAACAGCGATAAAGTAAGAACCGTCTGCTTCCTTATGAATGGTCGACATGAGTTTACGGTCTGAGTCAAATGGCAATTCAGCCACACGAGGCTCATCCTTCAAGACTTCACGAACATCAAAGTTGTGGTCCAAACCAAACTGAACAAGAGCTGTCTCAGTTGGGTCACCGATCAATTTACCAGATGGGTCTACCTTGGTATCATTGGCAAAGTTCATGATGCGAAGGGTATTGTTGCTAGCAGCAATCTCAGCTGCCGAGCTTTGCAATTGACCGTTGGTATAAACCTTCTCAACCGTCATTTGGTTCATGGTCAAGGTACCTGTTTTATCAGATGCGATGATTTCTGTTGAACCAAGTGTTTCAACGGCTGGCAATTTACGAACGATTGAATTGCGTTTAGCAAGGGTTGTCGTTCCCAAAGATAGAACGATGGTTACAATGGCAGGAAGACCTTCTGGAATCGCCGCAACCGCAAGGGCTACCGCAACCATCAAGCCTTCCAACGGATGTTCACCACGAACGAAGACACCAACCAAGAAAGTGATAACAGCAATCACAACGATTAAGTAAGTCAAGGCTTTAGATAATTGTTCCAAGCTTTGCTTCAATGGTGTTTCTGTCTCATCGGCATTAGCCAACATATCCGCAATCTTACCAACTTCTGTATACATACCAGTGTTAGTCACGACACCAATACCACGACCGTAAGTTACGTTTGAGTTTTGGTAACCCATATTAACGCGGTCCCCAATACCAGCATCTGCTTCAACAAGTCCTGTCACATCTTTTTCAACTGGGACAGATTCTCCTGTAAGAGCTGCTTCTTCGATTTTGAGGGAAGCTGCTTCAAACAAGCGCATATCAGCAGGCACAACATCCCCTGCTTCTAGCAAGACGATGTCCCCAGGCACCAATTCTTTTGAGTCGATCTCAATGACATGACCATCCCGACGAACTCGGGCCATCGGGCTTGACATATTTTTCAACGCTTCAATAGCTGCTTCAGCTTGACCTTCTTGGTATACCCCAAAGGCAGCATTCAAGACAACTACGGCCAAGATGATCAAGGCATCTGTTAAACCATCCATTCCTTCTGTAATAACAGAAAGTGCCGCTGCCGCAAGCAAGATGATAATCATCAAATCCTTAAATTGATCAAGGAATTTAGCTAGTAGGCTACGTTTCTCGCCCTCTTCCAACTCATTTCGACCATAAGTCGCTAAGCGTTCTTGAGCTTGAGCAGTTGACAAACCTTCGATAGATGAGTCCAAGTTCTTTAGGACTTCTTCTGAGGTCTGTGTGTAAAACAAGTCTTTATTTTGTTCTTTTGACAAAATAGTCTCCTCCTTTTTGGCCTCTTTTTACAAAAAAAGAGACCTGTTTTTTAAAAAAACAAGTCTCGCTGTTTAATATAGTGCCGGAAATAATTCGGAATGACGACACTATCGCGGGAAATCCGCCAGCTACTCCCTTGAGTGGTTTCATTATACCACAACTCGTAAAAAAATCAAGAAAAACTACTGATAAACTAGTCTTCCCATGTCACTTCTAAGCGATAGGTCGCAAACTGTTGACTTCCGTCTGCCGTTAACAACTGATAAGACAAACCAAGCTTATTTTGCTCCAATCTATATTCCTGAGTATCAATCACAAACTGCTGCATGCCTAGGGGAGTTGGAATGAGCGCATGACCTTTCTCTGAATCTATAAATTTCATGATGGATTTTGGCGTTGAAAAGCGCGTCATGGTCAATTCTTGATCATGAAATTTCAAAGCGACTTTTTCTCCTTCTTCGTTTACGTAAAGCAGATAGTAATAGCCGCCTTTTTCCTTCCATTCCCCTTCGTAATATTGGTCCATCACTTCCAGTTGATCATCAAATTGAATCTGATTTTGTATTCTAATCTTCAAAAGTTCCCATCCTTTCCCTCTTTCCTTTATTTTACCAAAAACTTCTTTCTTTTTGCTATTGCAACCATCTCTCGATACCAATTTAGGCCGTTTTCTGCTATAATAGAGGCATGAATGAAAAAGTATTTCGGGATCCTGTGCACAACTATATTCACGTGGATCACCCAGTCATTTACAAGCTCATTAATACAAAAGAATTTCAACGACTACGTCGCATCAAACAGTTAGGAACCTCTGGGTTTACCTTTCATGGGGGCGAGCATAGTCGTTTTTCGCACTGTCTAGGAGCCTATGAAATTGCTCGGCGTATCCTATCAATCTTTGATGAGAAATACACCGACCAATGGGACTCAAGCGAATCCCTTCTAACCATGGTTGCCGCCTTGCTCCATGATATCGGACACGGCGCTTATTCGCATACCTTTGAAGGGCTATTTGATACTGATCATGAAAAAATGACCCAGGAAATTATTACCTGTCCTGAAACAGAAATCTACCAGATATTAATTCAAGTAGCACCTGATTTTCCTCAAAAGGTAGCTAGTGTTATCGACCACACCTACCCTAATAAACAGGTGGTGCAGTTAATCTCTAGTCAGATTGATGTCGATCGCATGGATTACCTTCTACGAGACGCCTACTTCACTGGGGCTTCTTACGGAAATTTTGATTTAACTCGTATATTGCGTGTCATTCGCCCGGTAGAAAACGGAATTGCTTTTCAGGTCAATGGGATGCATGCGGTTGAAGATTATGTTGTTTCTCGCTACCAAATGTATATGCAGGTCTACTTTCATCCAGCCACCAGAGCAATGGAAGTCCTATTGCAGAACCTGCTCAAGCGGGCACGTCATCTCTACCTTGCGCATAAAGAATTCTTTCAAGCGACTTCTCCTCGACTGATTCCTTTTTTTGAGCACCAAGTTAGCCTGGCCGATTACTTGGCTTTGGACGACGGCGTTATGAATACCTACTTTCAATCTTGGATGGAGAGTCCTGACTCCGTACTCTCTGATTTGGCCCAGCGTTTTATCAATCGCAAGGTTTTCAAATCCATTCTCTTTCAAGATAAGGATGAAGAAAAATTAGCTGCTCTCAAACAACTGATTCAAGAGGTCGGTTTTGATCCAACCTATTATACGGCTATTCATCGAAACTTTGACCTTCCTTACGACGTTTACCGACCAGATTCAGAAAAACCTCGTACTCAAATTGAGATCATCCAGAAGGATGGAAATTTAGCTGAGCTATCCCTTCTTTCTCCTATCGTTGCTTCCTTAGCCGGTAGCAGACAAGGGGATAACCGCTTCTATTTCCCAAAAGAAATGTTGCTTGAAAATAGCTTATTTACACCTCAACTACAATTATTCCAGTCCTATATTGTTAACGATACCTTCACAGGAGAAAAAGATGAACATTAAACTTGTTGCACTTGATATCGATGGGACCCTTTTAACATCTGACGGCCAAGTAACCCCCGAAGTTTTTCAAGCCATCCAAGATGCCAAAGCTCAAGGGGTCCATGTTGTCTTAGCAACTGGTCGTCCTCGTTCGGGTGTCCTTCGATTGTTAGAAGAACTTCATTTGGATCAACCAGGTGACCTGGTTATCACCTTCAATGGAGGGCAGATTCAAGACGCCCATACTGGCGAAACGCTCTATGAGGAACACCTCTCCTACAATGACTATTTAGATATTGAAGCACTAGCTCGCAAATTAGCTGTTCCTATGCACGCTAGTACCAAGTCTGGCATTTATACAGCTAATCGTAACATTGGTAGCTATACTGTCCGTGAAGCCAAATTGGTCCACTCAGATCTTTTCTACCGCACTCCAGAAGAAATGGAGCATCATACGGTGCTCAAATGTATGTATGTCGATGAACCGGAAGTCATAGAAAGAATCATCTCCTCTATTCCAGATAGTTTTTACGACCGTTTTACGATTGTTCGTTCTGCACCTTTTTACCTTGAGATTTTGCCTAAAACAGTTGATAAGGGCCAAGCCCTCTTACACTTAGCGTCCAAGTTACACTTAAGTCCAGAACAAGTGATGGCGGTCGGCGATCAAGAAAACGATCAGGCCATGCTAGAAGTTGCTGGTCTCCCAGTCGCGATGGACAATGCTAGTCCTGAATTAAAAAAGATTGCTAAAGTTGTTACGCGATCCAACGATGAGTCGGGTGTTGCTTACGCCCTTAGAAAGTGGGTACTCCATTAATGTATACTTACAAAATCGGCATTACTGCCGAAGAACATGATGAATTCGTTAAAACTAGCCCCCAAACCAATTTGCTTCAGAGCGCCGATTGGTCAAAGATCAAGGACAACTGGGGCAATGAGCGCCTTGGCGTTTACCAAAATCACAAACTAGTTGCTGTCGCAAGTATTTTAATCCAGCCACTTCCACTTGGTTTTACCATGCTCTATATCCCACGTGGACCTATTATGGATTACCAAAATAGCGAATTAGTAGCCTTCATGCTCCAGTCCATCAAAACATATGCTAAAAGCAAACGTGCTGTTTTCGCCAAGTTTGATCCCTCTCTTTTCCTAAGAAAAGGATTAATCGGCCAAGAAGTAAGAGATCAAGAGACCACTTTAGCGATTATCCAATCCTTAAAAGAATGTGGAGCGGAATGGGTTGGACGGACAGAAGACATGGGAGAAACCATTCAACCACGTTTCCAGGCCAATATCTACAAGGAATACTTCACTGAGGACCAACTGTCCAAATCCACCAAGCAAGCCATTCGGACTGCTCGAAATAAAGGAGTTGAAGTCATCTTTGGAGGCACTGAACTCTTAGACGAATTTGCAGCTCTGATGAAAAAGACAGAAGCGCGAAAAGGCATCCATCTTCGTGGAAGAGACTATTATGAGAAACTGCTAACAACCTATGCAGGACAATCTTACATCACTCTATCAAGAATTAACTTGGCTCAACGTCTTGCTTCACTCAAAGAACAGCTGGAAAAAAATCAAGCCGAAGCTAGTCGTTTTAACGAAAAAACAAAACCAGGCAAGATCGATAATAACCGTCAAGAAAAAGAACGCTTGGAAGAAGAAATCCAATTTCTCCATCAAGAGCTAAAAGCAGGCCAAGAGATTGTTTCTCTTTCTGGAACCTTAACTCTTGAATTTGGAGGCACTTCAGAGAATGTCTATGCAGGAATGGATGAGAACTTCCGCCGCTATCAACCAGCTATTTTGACTTGGTATGAAACAGCCCAGCATGCCTTTGACCGTGGAGCTACTTGGCAAAATATGGGAGGAGTTGAGAACCAGTTAGATGGAGGACTCTACCACTTCAAGTCAAAATTTAATCCAATGATCGAAGAATTTGTTGGCGAATTCAACCTCCCAACTAGCATGCTTTATCCCCTTGTTAACAAGGCCTATCAGTTACGAAAAAAACTAAGAAATAAACAGTAAGGTGACCTATGACATTCAAGATTATTAGTAGGGAAGAATTTTACCAACACTCTCTTACTACTTCCAATCACTCTTTTTTACAGAGTATTGAAATGGCTGATTTGCTTCATAAAAGAGGCGCAACCATTCACTATATTGGATGGGAAGAGCAAGGAACATTAGCTATCTCTGCCATTTTATACAGCCTACCTATGACGGGAGGCCTGCATTATGAAATCAATAGCGGGCCAATCGTTACGGATACTCGTTACCTACCAGATTTTTACAAAGCAGTACAGGCTTATGTAAAAGAAAATGGTGGTATCGAATTCATTTTAAAATCCTATGACCACTATCAAGTTTTCGATAGCAATGGCAATCCGACTGAAGAAGAGCAAAAACAGCTTCTCCAATCATTACTGGATCTTGGCTATCAATTTGATGGCTTACAAGTGGGCTACCCTGGAGGAGAACCTGTTTGGCATTATCTGAAGGACCTCACCGATTTTGATGCCAAATCTCTCCTAAAATCCTTCAACAAGAACTGTAGCCGGAATATTACGACTGCTCTCAACTATGATATTTCCATTCGAAATATTAGGAGAGAGGAAATCCCTCAGTTTAAACAAATTATTGAGGAAACTGGAAAACGTCAAGGCTTTGAAGACAAGAGCCTAGACTACTACTACGATCTCTATGATACCTTTGGAGACAAGGCAGAATTTCTCATTGCTGAAATCAATACAGCCGATGCACTCGCTTATTTAGACCAGAAGATTTCCTTGCTCAATCCTTCATCCAAACAATATGAGCAACAGCTGCAAAAATTAGAGAAACAAAAGACAATTGTCCGGGAGACCTTGGCTGACGAAACAGTTGAAACAGTGCCATTGGCCTGTGCCCTAATCATCTATAATCCATCAGAAGTGACCTATTTGTTTGGTGGTTCGTATACTAAATATCAGAAATTCTCTGCAGCCTTCTTGATTCAATACCATGCTATGAAGCGTGCCCTAGAAAAAGGAATCACCTTATACAATTTCCTTGGTATTCAAGGGGTCTTCGACGGCTCAGACGGTGTTCTTCGCTTCAAACAGAACTTCAATGGCTACATCGTCCGTAAGATGGGAACCTTCCGTTATTACCCAAATCCTCTGAAATTCAAAGCCTTGTCCCTGATCAAACGAATCTTAGGACGCTCATAAGAAAACAAAAGCCAGCTTACTAGCTGGTTTTTTTAAGACAAGAAAAGAGGCTAGGACAAAAGTCCTAGCCTCTCAATTGTCTTTGGATTGTCGAGCAAGACGCAGT
>NZ_JVKU01000006.1:0-37189 GCF_001072385.1 Streptococcus sp. 343_SSPC
GTCGAAGTTTTCTAGCAGGCTTACGAACTCAATATTTTTCTTTAAAAAGATATCTTCTATCAAGTAGAGCGTGTCCTTTTGGCTCCGGCTCAATCGGTCCAGCTTATATACTAATACTGTGTCAAATAGCTTGTTCTGGGCATCTTTTATCAATTGCTCTAGTGCTGGCCGGTCAGTAGTTGAGCCAGAGAAGCCTCCATCTGTATATACCTTGTAAACGTGCCAGTCTTTTATATCGCAGTAGCTTTCTAGTTTTGCCTTTTGTTCTTCGATTGAGTAGCCCTCTTCTAACTGGGCAGTAGTTGAAACTCGTACATATAGAGCCACTTTATTAATTTCATTCATTGTCTTTATACTCCATTTCTGATAAAATAGAGTACAGAAAGACCCTTTTCAAAATAAACATTTTGAAATCCTTTCTTTATCTTTTCAAACCTCACGCTCGGAGTCGCCAAACTTGAGAGCGTGGGGCTTTTTTTATTTACATTAAACTAAAAATAAATTGTAATAGTGGAATTAGTAAAAAGATGATGATGATTAGACAACCTAAACCACCAACAACTTGCCCGCAACCTTGCATAGCTTCGCCAGCACCAGTAAGAGCGTTACCTACTTGTGTAGCCTTGCTATTTTCTACATTGCTTTCATAATTATGGAAGATTTGTTTTACTTCCTCTGGATCATACGATGTGCCACACTTTGGGCATTTGATAGTGTGGTAAGTCAAAATGATATGGTTACCACAATGATTACATTTTATTCTTAATTTAGTGTTTTCTAAATCCATAATAATCTCCTAACTAATTAGTGACATGTAAGTGTAGATAATATGTCAAAACGGAAGCTCTTCGCTCTCCTTTTTTTCAATGTCCCAACTCTTTAATAAGCTTTGAAAAAAATAAGATGACTTACCGCCACAATCTGGACAGTATCGAGAATTTCCCGCTAATGATTTACCACAACCTTTTTCTAATTGATCTTGTATAGGGATTAAATGCCCCCAAGCATCATAATTATCTCCGCAGTCTCCCAGGCAAATATTTCTTATGTAAATACCGCAGACATTACAAAATATGCAACCGTTCAATTCCTCATTCCCACATCGAGGACAGGAATTTGGGAAGCCGTCTTCATCCAAGGCATATTTATAATAACGCATACGTCCCTCTTCTCTTTCTCTATTATCTAAGTAAGCATCTAACGTACTAGACCCTTTATGTTGTTCCGCAGAACATATGTGACAATAATTAGATTTTCTATTGATTTTGCTGTAACAAGTTTGGCAAATCCTTGTTGATTGAGAGGTGTCGATATATTTTGCGAAACGACTCTCAACGTTATGTCCATCCTTAACAAGACCGAAACTACTCATAGATTTTAAATTGTCAATGACATAACTCGCTACAGAATATGAAACTTGAAATACAGTACGAATAAAACGGGCATCCATTCGATGGAAAAACATATTATAGTTTCCCAATACAGGGAACGGGACGAGCAAATGCTTTGCGAAAAAATTCGCTTCTTTTTCAAAAGTGTTATACTCGTCCTCTGTTAGATTATATCGAGACAATATGGTTTTTTCTGTTTTTTCATTGTGTTTTAGTACATAATGCCCTAACTCATGAGCAATGGTAAATCTAATTCTTTCTTTGTTTGTTACTGTATCGTTGTAAAGCAGTATATAAGTATCCGTCACCGTCTGATACCACAAAGCGCCGTCTTCGCTTTGTAAAAGTTCACAAACCTCTTTTAATTTAAGCTTCCTATCATGAGCGAACCTTGTGTATTTCATCAAGTGGAGATTATCAATTTTGTTTATAATATCTAAAAGATTAATCGGCAAACGGCCATTGCTATATTTATCTAAAAAATCATAAGCTGATTCTTTAATTTCTTTGTAATTAATATTATTAGAAATTGTGATCGTCTTCATCACCTCCACCCAGCACATCTTGGAATGTCAGTTGCATTAGCTGGATCAATCTCTCTTGGTCTTCAACACTTAAAGATTTAGCCTTGCGCTGAATTGCTCTAAATTGAGGAGTTTCAGTTTCATCTTCTGATGGTTTAGATAAATCTTTTGTCATTAATTCAGATAGTGAAATATTAAAGATTTTGGCGATATCGTTTAATACCCCAGCTTTTGGAGTATATTTCCCTTTTTCCCATTCACTAACGGAAGAGGAGCTTTTTCTACCTAATCTGTTAGCTAGGTCAATCTGCTCCATTTTATATTTTTGACGCAAAAGTTTAAGATTGGAAGCAAAATAGTTTTGTTTTTGTTCCATGGTGTGAAATCTCCTTCGTGTTTCCTTTACTATATAATATCACTTTTTCCGAACACACACAAATAAAAAGATAAAAATATTTCGAAAAAAATGAAATAAAAGACTTGACTTCGGAAAAACCGAAGTGTATAATGGAATCAAGATCAAGAAAGGAGCTATAAATGGCAAACACACTAAAAACATTGCGCCGTTTCCGAGGAATGACGCAAGAAGAGTTGGCGAAAGCGACAGGTATTACATCTCGAACTATCATGAGTTATGAGAACGATGTAGAAAAACTCCGTAAAGCAAGCTATGACAAAATTGAAAAATTAGCAAATGCTTTAAGCGTTTCTGTCGATGATATTTTTTTAGACAACGTTTCGGAATTTCTGAAACTACCATCCCAATAATTAGAAACGGAGAGAATTAATGAACGAAATTATTAAAGTTACATTAAATGATGAACACGATCCTATAGTTTCAGGCAGACAACTACATGAAGCTTTAGGAGTTAATTCGAACTATACAACATGGTTCGACAGAATGACTGAATATGGTTTTGTAGAAAATCAAGATTATGTTTTGCTTTCCAATTCTGGAAACCAAACAGGCCGAGGAGGTCACAACAAAGTAGACCACGTAATCAAGCTAGACATGGCCAAAGAAATTGCTATGATCCAGCGAACCGAACGAGGCAAGCAAGTCCGACAATACTTCATTCAAGTAGAAAAAGACTTCAACAGCCCCGAAAAAATCATGGCAAGAGCCTTGCTTATGGCTGATCAGAAAGTCCACAAGCTAGAGGCTCAGATTAAGGCTGACCGTCCCAAGGTACTATTTGCAGAAGCAGTCAGTGCTAGTCACACATCTATCTTGGTCGGAGAGCTTGCTAAGCTACTCAAGCAGAACGGGGTAGATATCGGAGCAACTCGCTTGTTTAGCTGGTTACGAGCTCATGGATACCTAATCAAACGTAATGGACGTGATTGGAACATGCCAACACAGAAGAGCGTAGAAATGGGTCTTATTCGTGTTAAAGAAACAAGCATCACACATGCTGACGGCCACATCACAGTGAGCAAAACGCCACTTGTTACAGGCAAAGGGCAGCAGTATTTTATCAATAAATTTCTTAACCAGGAGTTACTACCAGGTTAAAACAAAAAGCCCTCAAGGAACGGCAATTCCATTGAGGGAGTAAGAAAAATACTTTACGAGGTAATTATACCAAAATGAATACAAAAATGAAAGACATTAAGGGATATGAGGGACTTTATAGAATATCAAACCACGGTGATGTTTGGACAGTCGGAGACGGGGACAGACGGCCAAGGAAGTTAAAGCCTAGCGTATCAGAGGGCTATTTCACTGTAAATCTATACAAGAATAAAAAAGCTAAATCTTTTAGGGTTCATAGATTAGTCGCAGAGGCTTTTATCCCAAACATAGAAAATAAAAGGACTGTCAATCACATTGACGAAAACAAGTTAAATAATTATGTTGGAAACCTTGAATGGGCAACAGATAAGGAAAATGCTAATCATGGTAGCCGAACAAAGAGGTCAAGTGTTGGTCGCTATAAAGCTGTATTGCAATTATCGCCTGACGAGGAACCAATCAGAATTTTTAAAAGCATAAAACACGCTACATTAGAAACAGGGGTGCCCTCATCTTTGATAGTTCGTGTAGCTAAAGGCCGTAGAAACTTAGCGCACGGCTATAAGTGGAGGTACGTACAATGAAATCAGTAAAAAAGAAATGGGAGCCACGCATCTCAAATGTCATGGCCGATGGATCACAGTTAGACGACCTTACAGGCTATATCATCCCTGCTGGTCATTCTTACTATGACATCATCCGAGGAATGAACAAGCGGAAAGGGGCTTAAATATGAGGTATGCAATATATAGTCAGAAACACCAACGAAAACTACACCCAACTAAACAACCACTCGGCTCAAAATTCAGAGCTTAGTTTACAGGCTAAAGGGTTATTGCTGGTACTGATGTCTAATAAGGATACTTGGCGCCCATATATTGATGAGCTTTCTAAACGTTCAAAGAATGGACGTGATGCTCACAGGGCAGCTTTTGAGGAATTGAAAGAGGCTGGTTATATCCGAATCTATCGCAAAAGTTTTGGCCGGGGAAAAGGTATCCAGAACTTTCCATTAGTTCAAGATGTACCAATCACAGATAGTTATTGGGAATACTGGATAAACAATCTTGAAAAAGAGTTATCCACAGGTTAGTAGCGGTTTTTATTTACAACTTACTGATTTTACAAAGTTGTAAAGTTCAAAAGTTGAATTTTACAAAGTTGTAAAGTTCAAAAGTTGAAAAATCCGACACTAATAATAACTAATAAATAATAATAACTAACTTAATAACAATCTAAGCCTACGGCACTAACTAAATAACAAGTACTAACCAACAACAAACTAGTACTTATAAATAAAAAAAGAAAAGAGACAAAAAATGACTACAAACGACAACATCAAAACAATTGAACGCATCCAAGAGTTGCAAGAAGATCTACACGGTATCTCAATGACTGGGATGCTAACACTAGCCATCATCGGCTCCAAAGGATTAGAGACAGCAATACTAGAGAATACGCTAGACACGATACACAAAGTATCACATGCTATCCAGGACGTGCTAGACGGCAAAACGCCAAAGCAAGCCATCAATGCACATCTAGCTAACGAAGATGACGACGAAGAGGGAGACGAATAATGTTAGAGAAGATCAAAAACTTATTTAACCTGGACTACTTCAACGAAGATGAGCCAGTACGGCACAGCGGGACTTTGATTGATATCCGTTCCCTACAAACTCAAGTGCAAGAGCTACAAGAAGTTGTGCGTAAACAAAATGCGATCATGCGAGAGCTCTCAGAAGAGAATATCCGTTTAGGGTATGAATGCCAGCGCTATGCTGACACAGTGGCAGTCCAACAGCGCCTCATTGATGTATACGAGAATATGAAAAACTAAGGAGGCTCACATGGACAGAGGACTATTTGGAACCTTTGACTATGATCGTGATTACTTACAACCTGAGCCACAGCGTGAAACCTATGACCCTGATGAGTGGGTATGCGTAGGTGGACGCTGGGTATACATAGGAGATGAGTGATATGGAAGTAAATTGTCATGACGATGCATACTGGCGCAAGTACTATGAGAGACTTTGCCACAATTTGGGCGAAATCGTAGACGAACAGCAAGACAAAATAATCTCACTAAACAAAAGAAATAGCCGTCTTAAGCGTGAAATATGGAACATAAAAAAAACTCAAAGGAGAATGAGATGACAAACAACCAATTAACAACGCAAGCAAAGCGTGATATAGCAGTAGATACAAGCGTGTGGACGTTTCAAGATGTCAAACGCTACTTTGATCCTCAGAATTTGCTGACTGAAAAACAAGTAGGGCAAGCCTTATCTTTGATTAAAGGACGCAACCTGAACCCGCTAGCAAATGAGGTCTACATCGTGGCCTACAAGAAGAAAATAGGTGGGACAGAGTTCAGCTTGATTGTCTCAAAAGAGGCGTTTCTAAAACGTGCTGCGCAAAATCCAAACTATGAGGGATTTGAGGCCGGAGTGGTCACGGTAGATGAAGATGGTATCATGCACGAACGCAAAGGAGCTATCATGCTGCCTGGTGATACTCTTGTCGGTGGATGGGCTAGGGTTTACCGCAAAAACTTCAAGGTGCCCGTTGAAATCTTCGTAAGCCGTGAGGAATACGACAAGAAACAGAGCACATGGAACGCTATGCCAGCTACTATGATTCGTAAAACAGCACTAGTCAACGCTCTACGTGAGGCTTTTCCAGAGGATTTGAGCAACATGTACACTGAGGATGATGGAGGTGAGACATTTGACCGTATCAAGGACATCACGCCTCAAGAACCTCAAGAGAGCAAGGAAGAAGTCATAGCACGCAAAATGGCTCAAATTGAGCAATTTAACAAAGAGCAAGAAACAACTCATCCGGAACCTGAACTAGTAGAAGAAGCAATCCAAGGTGAGCTACTAGATGGTGAGCTAGAGTACTAGGAGGACAACATGCAAGAATTACAAGTAAAAGTAACACAGGCACAGGTTGAAATCATTGACCGTGAGAAGTTTGAACAAAATATCAGCGAGGTAGTGGCCAAGTATAAGGATTATACGGTGACTGCTGCAACCATCAAAGATGATAAGCAGGTATTAGCAGACTTGCGGAAGTTGAAGAAGCAGGTCTCTGATGAGCGCATTAAGATTAAGCGTGAACTCTCGCAGTCAGCTGATGAATTTGATAAGTACATCAAGGACACCAGCGAGCCTATGGACGATGTCATCAACAAGATCGCAAATGATGTCAAGGAATTTGAAGAACACCAAAAAGCTGTCCGCTTGGATACAGTCAAGAGCTACTTAGCTAATAAATCGGCTGAGTATATGCTAGATCCTCGAATTTTCGATGAAAAGGCTACAGAATACATCAAAGCCAGCGACTTCATGGCTGACGGCGTGACGCTCAAGAAAACCACAATGAAATCACTTGATGACATAGTTACATTTGAATACCAGAGCCAGCAACAGCTAGAGAAAGCAAAAGCAACCATCTCAGGACAATGTGCTGAGTACGGTATGACTGATCAACCATACATCCGCATGCTACGGGACCTCACTCTTGTAGAAGTCCTTGAGCAAATCAAATCTGACTATGTTTTTGAGAAACAAAAAGCAGAAATGCGACTAGCTCAAGAGCAAGCTGAGCGACTTCGAGCATCTCAAGAAGCCAAAGAAGAGGAGCAAGCTCCAAAATCGACGGAGGCCGCCAATTTTGACCCAGAAACGGGCGAAATCTTGGACGGTGGGCAAATCCCCCAGAATACTCAAAACGAACTGAGAGGGGCTGAAAATGAGCCAAAACGGTACACCCAAAAAATGACACTTGAAGTGTATTTTACAAGCACGGATGAAAAGGACCGTTTCAAAGTGGCGCTTGCTCAAGCAGGATTTGAACATAAGACAAATTACCAGGTCAGCGGTTATCAACGTATTGAGCCATTGACTCAAGCTGAGCTAAACGAACAGAACGGGTGGTAGACATGGAAATTAGAAAAATTTCAAGCAGCATAGCCCTCTACTCAGACGGTAAGAGGTTGCAAGTCATCCATAATCTTGGTGATGAGTTTATCCTAGATTTTAAAGCGGGAGAGGATAGCGTCTGGAACCTTGATGGCCAAGTCGTAGAAATTATTGACATGATTGAGCCTGTCTTTAAAGTTTGTGGCTTCTGCTCAAAAGCTGGAGAGGGTATGCAACGCTTAAAAAATGCTATCGTCCACTTTGAAAGATTTGAGCAGTACATCAGAGACAATCAGGATAACCTGGTCGAATGGTGGAAAAACCCAGAAAAGGAGAAATCAGATGATTAACAATGTAGTGCTGGTTGGAAGATTAACAGCAGCGCCTGAGCTACGCAAAACACCTAACGGTGTATCTAGTCTGCAGGGTACACTGGCAGTAAATCGCAACTTCAAAAACCAAAATGGCGAGCGGGAGGCTGATTTTATCAACTTTCAGTCCTGGCGTGGAGTAGCTGACGTCATTGCTCAGTATTGTAGCAAAGGCTCACTTATTGGGATCACTGGACGCTTACAAGTTCGGAGTTACGAAAAAAACGGAGAGCGTCGCTATGTTAATGAGGTGATTGCTGAAACCGTGACCTTATTGGAAAAACGCAACAACAACCAAAATAACCAAAATAGCAACCCGTCAAATGGATATAATTCGCCATTTGGAGGTGCTAATCCGCTTGATCTGTCAGATGATGATTTGCCATTTTAGGACATCGTCATGGAATGATCAAAATGGGCAGAATTAGAGCCTAAGTCAAGAAAGGAAGTGATAGCCAAAATTGAAAACGATGGCTACACTTACCCTCACTTTGACAAAGCACGGAGAGGCGTCAGATTTGTAATCTGCACAGAAGCAATCCAGAAAGATTGCAAAAGGCTGGACGTCGCATTTGATGATGTCTATCCACTACAAACTAAACTTTTTTGAAAAAACAGGAGCAAAAAATGAAGTTCGTCTTAAATATCGACCCTCGGCCACAGTCAAGGGCGAGATTTACACGATTTGGCAAGCCTTATGAGGTGGCTGAGATGAAGCTCTGGCGGAACCAGTGCAAGTTTCTCATCGCTAATCAGTACATAGGTCAGCCGATGCTAGAGGGCGCTCTGAGGGCACGGGTGAGGTTTTTATCGAACCTCCTCAGTATATCTCTAATCGGAAGAAGAACCATCAGGGGTTACTGGATGAGACAATTCCAGTAGGCAAAAAGCCAGATATAGATAACTATGAGAAGTCACTATATGACAGCATGTCAGGGGTCGTCTTTAAGGACGATGGTCAGATAGCTATGCATGATGTAGGCAAATTTTACAGCCTCAATCCTAGAATTGAGGTAGAAATCGAAGAAATCGACAAACAGGAGATACAAAAATGAAAAATGGTAAAGTAACACTTTTAGCAGTAGCAACAATGGCAGCAGTAGCAATCACAGCTCAAGGAGTACATGCGAATGAAATTGATCAACCGAACCCAGCGGAACATACAGAACTTACAGCAGGAAGCAAAGACACTGGAAAAACAGTGGGAGAGATTACTCAAGCAGGAGCGGAAGCTGAACCAACAGAAACAGCGACTACAGAAATCGCGCTGGGAAACAATGAACCGTCTGGAAGGCGAGAAGTCGCTACTACAACTTTTGAGAAGAATGGAAGCGAAATCGTGGTCAACAACCCCAAAGTTGAACTTGACCAGTCAAACGGTAACGGGAAATATCAAGGCTTTACCGTCGAGTACAAAGACATCAATTTCCCAGATGAAATGCCTATCAACGAGGGAGACAAAGTAACTTTCAAACTGCCAGAAGAAATCACTTTCCAGACTAGCTATGAATTTGATGTGAAGAACCCAGAAAACAATGTAGTCGGCAAGGCATCGACTGACCCAGCTAGTCAAACGGTGACTACTGTCTTTAACAACTATTTCAAGGAGCATCCACTTAACAAGCAGATGTCATTGAAATTAGATGCTAAGTGGACAGACAAGGTAGAGAGTGGAAAACCAGTCAATGTGAATTTCAATGGTACAGTCGTAACTGCTAACATCGGAAAAGAGCAAGAAATCGGTAAGGATGAATTGATTTCTAAATGGGGCAGTCAAGACAAAGATGACCCAACAACAATCAACTGGACAATTCGTGTGAACTACGCTAAGCGATTGCTAAACTACGTTAAAATCATTGACCAAATGAGCGACAATCAGAAGTTAGTGGATGACTACTTTGTCATAAACTATGTGGACAGCGTAACACCTTGGATTGACAAAGGTTCTGCTCTTGATTTGATTAAGTCAATGGCTAAAAGTGAGCATGGATTTGAAATCACTATGGATCGCTTAGACCGCATGGTCTACATCTGGTATAAGACCAAACTCACGAATGCAGTCAAAGAAAGCACGAACCCAACTAATAAGGTTGAGTTGAAAGCTGAAAATGACGGGGCTACATCTTCAAGCCGTGCCGTATTGGTCGGTGGGCGTGGTGATGCTAAAGGTGAGAACAAGCCAGTCTTTGAATTGCCAAATGAAGCTCCCGTGTATGATAAACCAGAGATCAACATCGAAGGCATTCCGCTCTTACCACCCGCACCTATCGTAGATATTCCAGAGTGGAAAGGTGGCACAGTACCATTTGATGCACCAAAACACGAAAAGCCAGAATTTGAAGGTGGTATCCCTGGTATTCCAGAGGTACGAGAAAAGCCTGAATACACAGAGCCTATTGGGACTGTACCGTTTGATGCGCCAGTTTTGGACTTGCCAGAGCTTGAAATTCCAGATGAGCCAGTGAAACCAAGTCTAGAACCAAAAGAAGAAAAGCCAAGCACACCAACTCCAAAAACAGAAACCAAAAAGGAAACGGTGTCCGTGGTGAACAAGGTAGAAGTCAAACAAGATGAACCATTTGAAACATATAGTGCACCAGCTCAATTACCTGAAACTGGGTCAGACTTTGGAGTAGTTATCAGCTTGTTTGGATTATCTTGCCTGCTGGTTGGATCGTGGTTGAAGAAAGAAGACTAAAATGGAAATGATGCTAATAATTTTTATCAGCATTGCTCATCTAGTGGCCCTCGTTTGGGCCATTGGATTGGCAGTGATTGCTAACACGGAGGAAGCGTGATGAGTGACGAAACAAAAGAACTGATTTTTACCACAATCTTATGTATGATGTGCTTCGTCGTCGGTGCAGTGTTTGGAAACGTGGCGCCAGTCAATCCACAGCCTAAAAAACAGCCCATAACCATCCATGTCGTGGATAACGCTGGCGGTATGATGGCAGGACAAATCACAGACAAGGAAATCATAGAGGGGCGCTATACAGTCACGGCAGGGGCTTATGGTAAATTTCTAGTGACCAAGGAGCAGTACGAAGCCATCAAGGTTGGTGATGAAATACCAGAGTATTTGAAGAAAAGAGGAAACTAGATGAATAAGCAGGAGTTGATTGGAAACTATGAACGGGTCAGTAAGTTTTCTGAAACAGTAAAAACAAAAAGTGTGATAGACAAACTAAAACAACTCGATGAACCAAAAGTGCAAGTCCCACAATTTGTGGCTGATTGGATTGAGCATGCAAAATTTGAAGATTATCATTTATTAGGTGCAATGGACTCAATCGCGATTAGTGGAAGAAAAAATCTTGACGAATGGTTTCGTGGTGATGATGACAACATGGATCTCTTTGCTCGAGCTTGGCTTGACGGCTACGAGGTCGATAAAGAGAAGCGGTATTATGTAAGGTTTAAATGGATTGAAGAATCATATAGTTACTTAACCTTGATTAAGCACCTTAACGCTTGGACGTTATCGTCAATAAAACTAGATAAAAAATTTCGTACAGAACACACCCGCAAAGAACTAGAAGAAGCAGGTTTTGGCTGGGTGTTTAATTGTCCGGGAATTGAAATTGAGGAGGTGGAATAGTGACATTTATAAATGCTGACTGCATGGATTATTTGAGCGAATTTGAAGACAATTATTTCGATATAGCAATAGTAGATCCGCCTTATTTTTCAGGTCCTGAAAAAAGAAGGTATTATGGACGAAAAAATAGCCCAATAGGTGTTAAAAGACTGTATGAAGAATTATCAGAGTGGGAAGTGCCAGCCAAAGAATATTTTGATGAACTTTTAAGAATTTCTAAAAATCAGATCATTTTTGGCGTGAATTATTTTGATTACCCTTTTGGCCCGGGTCGTATAGTTTGGGACAAAGTAAATGGGCGTTCTAGTTTCTCTGATTGCGAGCTAGCATACTGCAGTTTGCATGATAGTACGCGACTGTTTCGCTATATGTGGAATGGAATGATGCAAGGGAAATCAATTTCGGAAGGTCATATTCAGCAAGGAAATAAAAAATTAAATGAAATCAGAATTCACCCGACACAAAAACCGATAAACCTCTACCGTTTGTTAGTCCAGAAGTATGCCAAAAAAGGGGATAAAATACTAGATACTCACGTAGGGTCTGCTAGTAGTCTGATAGCATTTGAAGAGGCAGGGTTTGAATACGTAGGATTTGAAAAAGATCCGATAATGTTTGAAAAAGCAAAAAAAAGGCTTGAAGAATACAAAAGAAAAAGTTTTGAACTTATTTCTTTGTTTGAAGTTGAGGAGGTGGAGGAATGATTCCAAAATTTAGAGCATATGATAGTGGTTCAACAACACGTATGTATCAACCAGAGGAAGTGATGGTTTGTGATGGTAATATTTGGATAGACGATGAAGATTTTGAGGCTGGGGAGTGGATATTAAATAACGACCTTTATCTCATGCAATCCACAGGTTTATTTGACAAAAACGGCAAAGAGATTTTTGAGGGGGATATCCTAGAAGTTACAGACAAGCATAGTTGGCTTGAAGTTGTATCTTATAGTCAAGAAAAAGCAATGTTTGTCACAGAAGAAATTAATAGAGAGTTTAAAGTGCCAAAAAGTCCTTTATATGATTTGCTCGATTCAACTTTTTTAAAATTCAAAGTCATCGGCAACATCTACGAAAATCCAGAATTGTTGGAGGTGGGAGAATGATAGATAATGAAAGTTTAAAAAAAGAAAAAGAATTGATCATTGCAATTTCGAATTTAAAAATAGAAATTATCAAGAAATCTGATAGTCTGGGAAATCAATCGTTAATTAATATCAAGAGGGAAGCACAAGGACTATATGAATGTCTCGTATGCTTACAGTATGATGCGAAGGAGGTAGAAATATGATAAAAAAATTATTAATTACAGTTTTTGTTTGTTTGTCTTTTATAACACTATCAGGGTGTGGAAATAAAGATATTATTGGAACAACTTTTACTTTCAAATACGCAAAAATCAGACTAGCTGACGGACGAATTGTCGAAGGTGAAGTGAAGCAATGGGCAAAATATGACAAACAAGATAGTATTCGTGTGACTTTTGAAAATGGCGAGGTATATTACACTCACTCAAGCAATGTAACACTGTATAACAAATAGAGTGGAGGTGTAAAGTGACATACCATCGCCAAACTTTCCAAGGTGACTATGCTCTCTATCGAGGTGATGATTTTATCACTTGCGGAACAGTCGAGCAGATTGCCAAAGAAATGGGCATAGAAGTTAGAACAATAAAAAGATACAGCTACGCATCACACTTAAAACGAAATCCTAACGGGTTGAATTTGATTAAAATCGAGGAAGATTGATGAGTTTAGAGGAACTAGTAACCACACGCAATAAGTACCAACGTAGGCTAGAAGATAAGACCGCATACCGTGAATTGTGCGAGAAAGTTGGAAAGCAAAATGCTACTGCTAACCGTGAGTGGTTGCGTAGAAAAATCAAAGATTTAGATAGGCAGATTGAGGAACTATCTGGGCTGTAAAGGGTGCAATTCCCTTTACAGTTATATGCCACGAAAATAAATAAAAAGGAAAAGCTTTCTTTTTACAAATAGAATATCAGTCTTAGAGTGGCAGAAAGACAAGGCTTTGCGATTGTCATAGGTCGCAAGGTCATACCGCAAAAATAAACATAGAAAGTATTTTCTAATTCGATATCAGATCATCAGCACTAAAGCGGTAATGTGCTAGGCTTGCTATTTGTGGAAGGATAGCAAGTCATACAGTGCGAGAAGACCAATAATTAAACTTTGGTTTTACTCTTAACGCTCGCGCTACTACGGTCAACTATAAAATAAAAAGGAGTATCTTTCTAAACGTGTTTCTATCATCACTTGGCATCTGACCGTATGCCACCCCTCGCCGAAGCGGGACCGTGGAAAGTCGCTGGAGCATTACCAGCCGAGGGGTTAAAGGGCTAAATAAAGAGAAAGGAGATGCCTCTCTTAATTCATAAATCTAAATACAACATAAAAAAATCATGATAATTCAAAAACAATCAGGCAGACCATTAGCCCTTGGTACGCTTGATTTTCAAGGGAGAGAAAGAGAATAGATGTTTTTTAACGAGCTATTAAAAAATAAAACAAAGGAGAATGCCAATCGCACGCTCAAAAGATACAGAAATTACTTGCGTATCGCTGGGGAGGAATATAGCCCTAAGGTTACAGCTACATACTCGCTAGAGCCAAAGAGTGCTCCAGGATCTCCGAGCAAACAAACTGAAAATATAGTATTAAGACGGGTCAGTGCCCAACAAGAACTAGAACATATTGCAGAAGCTATAAACCGGTTATCGGATGCTAATCTTTCACAAATTTTAGTTGAAAGATATTGCCGATTGAGATTTAAGCAAGACAAGGAAATCTACCCAGCTTTGGGCTACTCATCTAGTGAATACTATCGGCTACTGGACCAAGCACTATTTGAATTTGCGGAAGCGTATAAGGGCGGGGAGTTGCTTGTCTTTAATTTGGGAGATAATTGGGAGATTTGTGGGAGATAATTGGGAGATTTGTGGGAGACAATAGACCGATTAACGTGGTATTATGGTATCAGGCAAGGAAATGTAAAAACAACACACACACGACGGCTGAATAACTCCAGTTAAACTATTTTTTTGTATCTACTTATGAATTATTAGTTAATTTTTTTCATGTTACGGATTACCTTGCCTTTTTGATTAGTACAACTAGACCAGATTGCATCTGGTTTTTTATTTTGCGCATTTTATGGAGGTTATAAGGCGTGAGACCACAGAAATTATCAATGCAACGTGGTAAACGTGTGCTGACCGATTATGGCTCAAGACAAGATGAGTATAGAGAGTTTAATCGCAATCGTTGGAAGTACGACAAAGAGGTTAAAGCATTCTATAATTCCAAAGTCTGGATAGAAACATCTAAGATTGTATTGCTAGAAAATAATTATGTATGTGAGTATTGTGGTGGAGAAGCTACGATGACGGATCACTACGTTCCTATCAAGCGTGATTGGTCTAAGAGGTTGGATAGAAAGAACTTGAAAGCTTCTTGCAAGAGATGTAATGATAGAAGAGCAATTCTTGAACGTAATAATCTACTAGATAAATAAAGTTATGTAATATATTCTATATGTGGTTTACAAGGTAAATGGTTAATGTTTTACGTGCGACTGGGTGTTAATGTTCGGATTTAGCCCCAACTTTAAAAATACGGGGGTATATTCGTTTGTTTTACTAGGACGCTGCCCTCTTCTGTACGATATTTTCCGTTTTTAAAATCTTGAAACTGCATAAAAAGGTAAAAAATATGAAAGGAGGTGTCAACTTTGGGAAGAAAAATGAAGATAGTCGAGGCTACCAAAAGTCATTTGACAAAAGAAGAAAAAATTGCCAGAAAAACCATTCAAGATAAGGCTTCTGATGGTTTAGACGCATTGCAGATCACACCGCCAAAACACTTTGACGCAATTGCAAAAGCAGAATACAAGCGTGTAATTGATGATTTGCGAAAGCTACCCCTCAGAAACCTGGATCGTGCAGTTTTGGAGACATACTGTACGTGGTATGCGGTCTATAAAGAAATATCTCGTGGATTGCAGAAAGAGGGGTATGTTTATGAAACAGAAAGTGGCAAAGTCTTGCCGAATAAAATGCTATACAGCTTGGAACGTGCAACTACAAATTTAACACGAGCGGCATCGCAACTTGGTTTAACCGTGGACAGTCGAATGAAGTTGTATGTTCCGCAAGTGGAAGAGAAGAAAACTAGTATATTTGATAAGTTTGGTGGGTAGATGATGGAATAATTTTTTTTATAGAGGGTTCTCCCTCTTTTTTATTTAGACCGTTGGTGTAGAGGTAACATGACAAGCTCCAACCTTGTAGTCGTGGGTTCGATTCCTACACGGTCTGTTATACGCTAGAAAGGAGGTAAGGTATGGCATACGATTATTCTGGTATTCCTAAGAAATATCAAGATGATGCATTTAAATATGCCAAGAGTGTTGTTGATGGAAAACGTATTGCTTGTGATAAAGTCATAAAAGCTTGTCTAAGGCATTTGAATGATTTGAAGCGAATACCGTCAAAAGATTTCAACTTTGAATACATTCCAGAAAAAGCACTTGATCCAATCCGTTTTATTGAAATATTGCCGGATGTGAAAACCGGTGTTCCTTACCCGCTAGCGAGTTTTCAAAAATTCATTTTATCTTGTTTGTATGGCTGGAGGAAGAAAACCGACAATACTGTAAGACGGTTCAAGAAGGCTCTTATATCGGTAGCACGTAAGAACGGCAAGACTATTCTGGTCGCCGGTGTGTTGTTGTACGAGTTTTTATTTGGGCGTAACCCGGCGATGTCACGGCAACTATTTTGTACTGCAAACGACAAGACACAAGCAAAGATAGCGTTTGAGATGGCCCGTAAGCAGTTAGACGCATTAAGGGCGCAAGACGAAGATGTCAGAAAGGCTACTAAGCGAGTACGTGAGGAATTGAGAAATCTGGTGGATGAATCCTATATCCGACCACTTTCACGAGATACGGGGGCGGTTGATGGATTCGAGCCTTATGTTGGCGTACTGGACGAGTTTGCAGCATCCAAAACAAATGAAATGCTTGAGCTATTGGCATCTGGTCAAGGTCAGTTAGACAACCCTTTGATTCTAATTATTTCAACCGCTGGACTTGATTTGAATGTACCAATGCACACTATCGAGTATGTGTATATTGAGAAATTGCTTAGCGGAGAATTGGAGAATGACGACTATTTTGCCTTTATTGCAGAACAAGACGACGAAGAAGAAATTGCAGACGAAAAGAACTGGATCAAATCAAACCCTATCCTAGAAGTTGAAGCTTTGTATGAGAAAATGATGGACTATCTACGGAAGCGTAGAAAGGTGTCATTAGAGACTGGAACAGTTAACGAGGTTTTAGTTAAGAATTTTAATATGTGGCGACAGTCAACAGAAACCTCTTACATGGATAAACAAAGTTGGTCGCAAGCAAAATTAGATGAAAAACCAGACACACGCAAGCGTAGAGTCTGGATAGGTGTCGATGTTGGTAAAGTTAGCGACTTATTTGCTATCTCTCCTATGGTTCAAATGGATGATTATTGGTACGTGGATAGCTTCTCATTTATAGCTACTAAGTATGGTTTAGTCGCAAAAGAGAAGCGCGATGGCGTGTCCTATACGAATTTAGAACGTATGGGAGAATGTGAAATAACTACCCTTGAGAGTGGTGTCATTGACGATGAGCGTGTTCTTGAGAAAATCGAGGAGATGGTTTATACGAATGAATGGGATTTACAAGCTATCTGCTTTGACCCGTATCAATTCAGCTCGTTAATCGCTATGATCGAGAAAAGGCATCCGGAATGGCCTCTAATCGAAGTTAGACAGAACACAATGGTTTTGAATATGCCTACAAGGCAGTTTAGAGATGATGTTTTGAAAGGCTTGATAAAACACTCTGGAAATCAATTGCTTACAATGGCTATCAATAATGCAAGGGTCAAGGTTGATAATAACGGTATGCGTATTGATAAGGATAAGCAAAGTAATAAGATTGACCCACTAGATGCCTTATTAGATGCCTTTGCTGTCTGTTACTTAGAGCCATTTGATGGTTCGGGGTATTGGACGAATGAAAAAATACTTGAAGGAGGTAGCCTATTTTAGATGAAGTTTTTAAAGCATAATATCCACAGTATTTTATTTCTTATTGGATTGGCTCATATATCGTATGGGCTTTTTTTATACGATTTAAAAGTTGGTTTTATTGGAACGGGCTTACTAATCGCTTTTCTAGGTTGGTACATCGACAAAACAAGCTAGAAAGGAGGTGAGACAATAAAATGAGTTTATTTCAACCTTTAGGAGAAACTAAGCCCTCCTATGACGACTACATATCATCTGTAATTGGTGGAAATTATTCACCAAACTACACTGGTATTTCTGCCTTGAAGAACAGTGATATCTTAACGGCCATTTCTATCATTGCCGGAGACGTGGCACGCTTCCCACTACTGAAGAAAGATTTAACTGGGAATATTGAGCCAGATGCAGATTTGAACTATCTCTTAAACGTTAAATCGACTGGTAACGTGTCAGCACGAACATGGAAGTTTGCTATGACCGTTAACGCGATTTTAACAGGGAATTCATTCTCACGTATTCTACGTGATCCAAAGACTGGTAAAGCACTTCAATTTCAATTTTATAGGCCCTCTGAAACGACCGTAGAAGAGACAAATGACCACAGACTAATATATACATTCCGTGATCGTTTGACTGGCGTATCTGTCAAGTGTGAGGCTTCTGATGTCATTCACTGGAAGTTTTTCAGCCATGACACTATTTTAGGGCGGTCTCCACTGCTGTCACTTGGAAGTGAGATCAGCTTGCAAGACGGCGGTCTGAATACCTTGATTAAATTCTTCCGTGACGGATTCTCAAGCGGGATTATTAAATTAAAAGGCGCTCAATTAAACGGTGAAGCACGTAAGAAAGCCCGTATGGATTTTGAAAAAATGCGTGAGGGTTCGACTGGTGGTAGTCCTTTAGTATTTGACGATACACAGGAATACACGCCACTCGAAATAGATACGAACGTCTTGCAACTAATCACATCTAATAACTTTACGACTGCGCAGATTGCGAAAGCCTTGCGTGTACCAAGTTACAAATTGGGTGTGAATAGTCCTAACCAGTCTGTAGCACAGTTGGCTGAGGATTATGTTGCGAACGACTTGCCATTTTATTTTGACGCAATTACAAGCGAACTTGCTCTTAAAGTGCTTGACGATGAAGAACGCAAGAAATACAAAATCGACTTTGACACTCGGAGCGTGACAGGTCGGAACGTAGACGAAATCACGAAGTTGATTATCAACCAAGTTATCACACCCAACGAGGGGCGCGTTGAACTTGGTAAAGAGCGTTCGTCTGATCCTAACATGGATCGTTATCAATCTAGCTTGAATTATGTGTTCCTCGATAAGAAAGAGAAATACCAAGCAATGAAAGGGGGTGAGAATGAAAATGGCAAAGAGAATCAAGATGAAAGGGCCTCTGATCTCGAATAACGAGTACGAAGCGTATGAGTTTTTCGGGCTAGAGGCAGTTAGCGCAAAGTCGATCACGGATCAATTTCCAGAAGATATCAACGAGGATATCACGCTAGAAGTCAATTCAAACGGTGGTTTAGTGACAGTGGGAAGCGAAATCTATACCGCACTTAAAAATTACAAAGGCCACGTCACAGTGGAAGTGACTGGAATGGCTGCGAGTGCTGCAAGTGTTGCAATCATGGGTGCGGATACGGTCAAAATTAGTCCGACTGCTCAAATCATGATCCATAAAGCATTGCTTGGCTATGTATCTGGGAATAGCGATGATTTGGAGAAAGCTGTAAATGCTCTCAAATCTAGCGATCAAGCGATTGTTAATGCGTATGTCTCAAAGACTGGTTTATCAGAAGAAGAAATCTTCGAATTGATGAAGAATGAAACCTTTATGTCTGCGAATGAAGCGATTGAAAAAGGTTTTGCTGATGAACTCATGACCTTTGAGAAAGATTTAGGCGCAGTGGCAAGCCTTGAAAGTGGATTGTTACCGCAAGCTGTCATCGATGACTTTTATTCACGGAAGAAATCGAACGCAAAAGAAGCTCAAGCAATGCTATTTGAGCTGGAAAAAGAGGCCATCTTAAACGGTCTTTAAAAGAAAGGGGAATATACCTAAATGTTTGATGAAAAAATCAAAGAATTGGAAGCAAAAATCGCTGAAACTAAAGCAGAAATTGAAACTGCTACAAGCGATTTAAAAGCTATGTTGGAAGATAGCGCAACTGCTGATCTTAATGAAGCGAAAGAAATGCGTGCGTCTATCAATGCTAAGAAAGAAACTTTGAACACATTAACGGAGGATTTGAATTTGTTTAAAGATATGAAAAACGAACCACAAACTGCTGAAACTCATGCAGTGCGTACAGAAGAAAAGACAATGCGTGAAGCAGTAAATGAATGGTTGCACTCAAAAGGTGCGGTAGCATCTAAAGAGTTAAAATTTGAGGGTAAAGAATTGATCGTTCCTATGAACGCAGCAGTAACTCCAACGCAAGATGGAGTTAAGAAAGCTGATTCTAAACCAGTAACAAGTGAAGAAATCATCACTACACCACTTCGTGAAGTGAAAACTGTTCTCGACTTGAAACAATTCGCTACAATTCACAAAGCAACTAAAGGAACTGGTAAATATCCAATCTTAAAACGTGCTACATCTAAAATGGCAAGCGTAGCAGAATTGGAACAAAATCCAGCTCTTGCTAAACCAGAATTTGAAAACGTAGCATGGGAAGTTGCTACTTACCGTGGAGCTATTCCAGTCTCTCAAGAATCAATCGATGATGCTGATGTTGATCTTCTTAGTTTGGTAACAGAAGCAGCAGAACAAATCAAAGTCAATACAACTAATGATGCTATCGCAACTGTATTGAAATCATTTGACACTAAAACAGCATCAGATTTGGACGCTATCAAGGAAATCTTGAATGTGAACCTTGACCCAGCTTATAACGTGTCATTTGTGGTTTCTCAATCGTTCTACCAAAAACTTGACACTTTGAAAGACAAGAATGGTCGTTATCTTCTTCAAGATTCTATTGTTTCAGCTTCTGGAAAAGTATTCCTTGGACATCCAGTATTTGTAGTTTCTGACGAAGCATTTGGTAACGCTGGTGAAGCTCATGCGTTTATCGGTGATATTCAACGTGCTGTACTCTTCGCAGATCGTCAAGAGCTTGGTTTGCGCTGGGCTGATAACGAAATCTACGGTCAATACTTGCAAGCAGTAGTACGCTTCGATGTTAAGAAAGCAGACAAGAAAGCTGGTTACTTCGTAACTATGCCCTAATACTCCCCCAATCAGTGGGGGTGTCTCACGGTCAGCGGTAACTCTAGCAGTACCAACCGCAAGTAACACCAAGACAGAAATTCAAGCGTATTTAGATAGCAAGGGTATTTCTTATAGCGCATCTCAAACGAAAGAGCAATTACTGGCCTTGATTGGAGGTTAGAAATATGAGTGTTTCAACCGCATTATTAGAGAGTGTGAAACTCTATTGTAAAATCGACTACGACTTTGAAGATGATTTGTTAGAAGAAATGATTGAGGGCGTACAAGAGCAGATATGTTTTGCTATTGACAATGATGTCACACCTTCAGACCTTGAACAATACGCTAAGTTTAAACTTGCGGTTAAGAAGCAAGTGAAAGAAGAATATGAGCACCGTGGACTTTCAGCGGATACTATGCGTTATCCACTAGCAAACGGTGTTCTAAATATTATCCATCAATTAAGAACGAGGAGAGAACTAGATGATAACAAGAAAAATGAATCATAGAGTTACTTTCTTCAGAGAAACAGGCGGTCAGAACGAAGACGGAGAAGTTATCTCCCCTACTCGTGAAGACCTATACACTTGTTGGTGTGAAATCGCCAAAACATCGTTGAAAGATTTCCAAGAAGGGGCTAACAGAACCGCCAGTGATAAAGCTAAGGGTATTTTATCGGCCACTGAATTGAAAACCTTGTATGTGCGACATCATCCCAGACGGCCTTTCGATTCTTCGGATCACGTTGAATTGAACGGTGTCGAATATGACATTGTATCAGTTGATATCGATGAATCTTCATTCGATATAGATAAGGTCAGCATCAAGAGAAGAACATGACAAAAGGTTTAGATGGTATTTTAGCTAAACTAACTGAATTGCAAGTGAAAGCCCCGAAAGTTGCACGTTCGGCAGTCGGAGAAGTTGCAGAGCAGTTTGAACAAGCTTTAAAAGTCAATACACCAGTCTATTTTGTTATGGACGGTATGCACGCAAGGGATGATACGAAAGTCACTAATTTTAAAGGTGGCGACCACGGCTTAATTTCAAAAGATATTGGCTATGGTCGAGCGACTGGATGGCGTATTCATTTCCCAGACGATGGTACAAAATACCAAGCTGGACAAGGTTTTGAAGAAAAGACAATTAACGAAATGACACCAAAAGCTAAAGAGATATTCGCATCAAAAGTAAAGGAGGGGTTAGGTTTATGACGATTGAAACCACGGCTTATAAGCTATTAAGTGCTAGCACTGAGTTGAATAACTTAATGGATAAGTTGCGAGGCAAGAAATTCGGTCTTGGATTTAAACAAGGCATCTTTACCTTTGAGATTCCAGAGCGACCTACAAACCTTGTTAGTAAGGAATTAGCCCCATTTATGCGTATCTATCCAACGTATGAGAATGCGGTTGAATATGCAGATGATAAAAGCATATCTACTGAAGAGCGTATCACTATTAACTTTTGGTGCGAGAGTGTAAAACAATCTGAACAGATTGCTGAATTGATGGATAAGATTTTAGAGGATAACGGCTTTGAACGTTACACCACAAATGAACTGCCACGATATAGAAATACAGATATTGACTTATTGGTTAACGTAAGGAAATATCGATTATTTACATGGCAGTTAGAAAAGTTAAATTAAAGAAAAGAGGATATTAAATGTCTAAAGTAAAATTTGGTTTGCGTGATTTTGAATTTGGCGAAGTTAATGCAGAAAACAAAGTTCCTACTACTATGAAATTGCCTGGTATGAAATCTGCCAAGATTGATATCACGAACGAACTTGTAACAATTGCAGCAGATGACGGCCCATACGTAGTATTGTCATCTGGTATCACTGGTACACAATTAGAAATTTCTGTACTTGACTTACCAACAGAAGCACGTAAGGTGTTGTACGGTATCACAGTTACGAAAGGTGTTGAAATCTACAACAAGACCCTCACACCTAAAGACGTGGCTTGTATGTTCCGTATTTCGACAGAAGACAACAAAGGTATTTGGATTGGATTGCTTAAAGGTAAATTCTCTCTTCCGGGCCTTGAAGCAGAAACTAAAGATGGAACACCAGATCCAAAAGCAGATAGCGTAACTGGTAACTTTGTTGCCCGTGGTGATGACGAAAACGGAAACGTTCTTCTTATCGGTCGTGAAGATAATGCTGAATTTGTTTTGGCAGACTTTAAGAAAATGGTATTTCCATCTGCCTAATCGCATGACATGAAAGCATGGGTCTATACTCATGCTTTTTATTTTTATTAATTTTTCAATAAGGAGTGAGAAAAAAATGTTTGAAATCAAATTGCTAAAGGGTGGTATTGAGAAAGAATTTTCGAAAGCCTATGTGACCGTAGAGGATAATCTCCTAGCGGTTGAACATCAAGTACGCCAAACGGCACTAACTCAAAACGATAAGTTATTTAACAATCCAAAAGAGCATCGAAAAGTAAATGAAGCTTATTTACAAATGTTTGTCGACATGTACGGTAATCAATTTACAGTTGACGACTTGCGACAAGCTAAAGTTGATGTTTTGGAAGAATTAGAAAAGCTCTATCTATCTGCCCTTGGTATCAAATTAGATGAGGAAGATAAGGAAGAAAAAAAGAAACAATAACCCCCGAACAGGCTAGAGATAGTCTTTTAGCGTGGGTTCAACAGTTGATGCAACAAGGTTACACGATAACAGAAATTAAGAAACTGAAGACAAGCGACCTTGAATTGATGGTTCGTGCGATGGAAACACAAGTGAAAGAAACTGAGAAAGAAACTACGCTAGACAAAGCATTTCCACTCTTATTTGGATAGAAAGGGGGATAAATGGCTAGTAATTTAGGTGAACTAGTCGCAACGGCTTCCTTAGATATAGCACCTTTTGTTGGCAACACAAAGCAACTTAGTATGTACATGAGAGGGCTTGATAAGTCCTTAAATGCTATGGAAAAGAGTTTTAAAAATGCCGGAAACGGTGCTAAAAACTTAGGCGGTATGCGTACTGTTTTAGCAGAAACTGGAAAGAGCATACAAGCCTATGAAGGTATTCTAAAAAAACAAACAGATCATTACAATGAGTTAAAAAGTAAAATCGGTGATTTTGGTAGTGCTAGTGCAAAAAACAAAGAAGACTTGCTAAGTGCCAGAAATGCCATGCTTCAAACTGCCACTACCATTTCAGATCTAAAAACTAGGTATGCTGAATTAACCAAGGAAATCAACATCCAGTCATCATCATGGACGAAGATTGGAAGCAATTTAACATCATTTGGAGGCAGAATGAAAGACATCGGCACTAAAATAAGCGGTGTCGGTTCTGCACTTACCAAAGGTGTAACTGCTCCATTGGTAGCTGGTGCTGGGATTGCAGTTAAGGCAGCAATCGAATATGAAAGTGCTTTTGCGGGTGTAAAGAAAACAGTTGACGCAACTGAAGGCGAATACCAAAAAATGTCCCGAGCTATTCGAGAAGCATCGAAGGTGATGCCGGCAAGTGCTGCTGACATCGCAAGAGTAGCAGAATCGGCCGGACAACTTGGTATTAAAAAACAAAATATCGTTGACTTTTCGAAAACAATGATTGATCTTGGTGAATCTACCAACTTGACTGCTGATGAAGCTGCTACATCGCTTGCTAGACTTGCGAATATTACACAAATGCCTCAGTCAGAATTTAGACGACTAGGATCAACAATTGTTGATTTGGGTAACAACTTTGCAACGACCGAAAAAGAAATTGTTGAAATGTCTCTTCGTTTGGCTGGTACAGGAAAACTTGTAGGTTTGACCGAACCACAGATTTTAGCGGTTGCAACCGCAATGAGTTCTGTAGGTATTAATGCAGAAGCCGGAGGAAGTTCATTCTCTCGTGTGATGCAGAAGATTAATACCCAAGTCCTTTCGAGCGGAGATAAACTCGATAAATTTGCGCAAATCGCTGGAATGAGCGCTGAAAACTTTGCTAAATCATGGAAGACAGAACCACAAATTGCTCTGCTCGCATTTTTAGATGGCTTGAAAAAAGTCAAGGCATCCGGCGGAGACGTAACCCAAACATTAAAACAACTAGGAATTAAATCAACTCAAGAAATCGACACTATGCAACGTATGGCTGGTGCGGGAGATCTTTTAGCAAGGGCATTAAAAACAGCTAATGGAGCATGGAAGGAAAATAATGCACTTACCACCGAGGCTAAGAAACGCTATGAAACCACAGAGTCACAATTAAAAATCTTCAAAAACAAGCTTACTGACATTGCTATTGAATTTGGCGGGCCGTTATTAAAGGCTTTAAACAGTGGTTTAGATGCTGCTAAACCTTGGCTACAGACTCTATCTGATATGGCTAAGAAGTTTAGCGAAATGTCCAGAGAGCAACAACAGAATGTTATTAAGTGGGGCTTGATGGCGGCTGCGATAGGCCCAGCGTTAAAATTGCTAGGTGGTGGCCTAAGTATTATCGGTGGCTTTACTAAAGGTCTTGGGAGTATCGCTAGTGGGATTGGTAAGTTTTCCGGTCTTTTAAAAACATTTAAAGATGCTGGATCAATTGCTGGTGGCTTTAAGGCTTTATCTGCTGGAATCGGTGGAGTCGGAACGGCTACGGCTGAAGCTAATGCAAGTGCCAGTTTGCTATCATCTACTATAGCTACACTTGGTAGTGTACCAACGTGGGGTATTTTATTGGGTGGTGCAGCCTTAATAGGCTTAGGTTACATCACTAAAGAAATCACTGAAGCTAATGAGCGTACAGAGCGCTGGGGTACATCTGTATCTAAACTACAAGATGAACAGCTAGGTAGCTTTAAAGCTAAAGTTGATGAAGCAAACAAGGCTATGGTTGACTTTGGAGCGACTGCTGGAAATGTTGATAATGTTAAGGCTTCTTTTGAAAAATTAAACAACGAAATTGATAAGTTGATTGATGAAAAGAAAGAGAAGCTCGAAGCCTTAGCAAAAGAAGTAGGTATGTCTGAAGCTGTCCAGAAAGAACAACAAGAACAATTGGATCAGACTAAAACCAATGTACGCAACATGACTGAAGAAGTCGGTCGTATCTACCAAAATGCCAAAGAGCAACATCGTGATTTAACGCGAGAAGAAAGTGCGATAGTCTTAAATGCTCAAAATCAAATGATTAGCGAGCAATTAGACTTACTGAACATTTCAAAAGATAAGAAAACCGCCATCATGAAGGCTATGAATGGCGAGGTAAAAGGTCTTAACGAACAGCAACGTAAGGATGCTTTGAGTGTCGTAAGGAATTGGATTGAAGAAGAGAACAAGCTTTACGACAAGCGTAAGCAAGCTATTGAGGAAGCCTACAAGGACGCTAAAAGCGTTGAGGCTTTAAAAGAGAAACACCAAAAACTTGAAGCGCTCGAAAATGAACACGTTGGTAAAATGGAAGCTTACCAACAGAAATATTTTGAGTTAGAAAAGAACTTCCTTGATAACTACAATGGCCGGTGGACTAAAGAGGCCTTGGAAGGTGCTAAGGCTCGTATGGGCGCATTGGGTCTTGATGTAAAACAATTTGAAGAGTATATGCGTACTGCCGCTGACACGGTCAAAACCTCGTCGGGCATAGTTGCAAAATCTCTAACAAACATGAGTCAAGAAACTGCTGAAGCCAACTTGATCTGGAACTCGCTTGTTTTTGATGACAAAAAAGGCGAGGTTAAAACTAATGCAGTAGAAGAAGTCCAGAAAGCCCTTGAGGCAGAAGGCGGTTGGGAATCTATGCAGTTTGTGCTTAAAAACGCAAACCTTGAAACCAACGCTAAGATGGTTATCGGTCAAGCGTTAGTAGAAGCCGGCAAGTGGGATAGCTTGAGCGTGGAAGAAAAAGAACTTGTGTTAGACGGACACAAGGGAATGCAAGCAATCCTTGAGAATAAAGAAGCACTAGCTCAGTGGAACGCCCTCCCGGCAGAAGCAAAAGAGCTTCTAATGAAGAACGAGGCTTTCCTTAACTCCGGAAACCTTGCGATTTCAACTTTGCAAAAATGGAATAGTTTAACCCCAGAGCAAAAAGAACTCATTGCCAAAGATTTGGCTACTGGTGAAGTAACCAAAATTCAACAAGCATTGAATACGTTGGTTGGTATGAATCCTAACATCCCAATTGATGCCACGGATAATTCAAGCAAAGTCATTTCTCAAGTGATGAATGACATCTTGAATATTCCAAAAGAAACTAACACGAATATCAATGCCGATCCATCTAGTGCGGTTCAAGGAAAAGACACAGCCATTCAAGCGTACAGTGAAGTGAATGGCTACCAAGTACCAACCAAGGCGATTACTGCTGATTCAACGAATGCAGTAAACGCTGGGCAGTCAGCTATTAACAAGCAAAATGAATGGAATGGCCTTGGAAGCCCTATGAAGTACATTACGGGCGACTCTTCGAGCGCTGTCAACGCTGCGAACTCTGCGAGTGGTGCTATCCGCTCTGTTCCGACTAGCTGGCATACAACTATCACGGCTACAGAAGTAGTCAATCGTGTAGTCAACACTGTCGGACGGTTATTTGGACACAAAAACGGTACGAACTACCACCAAGGTGGGCTTGCTATGGTCAATGACCAAGAAGGGCCTATGTATAAAGAGTTGGTTACTCTACCAAACGGACAAAGCTTTATCCCTAATGGTCGTAACGTAGTCTTAGACCTTCCAAGAGGTTCGAAAGTCCTACGTGCCGGATTGACTAAAAATCTGATGAACTCATTAGGTATGCCAAATTATGCTAATGGTGTTGGATGGGAAAAATCCAAGATTGCAAACATCACACAACGTATCAAGAATGTTAATGAATGGAAAGATGAACATACTAGTAAGGATGTCACACCATTCCTCGAAGAGTTGATACGACAAGTAAAGAACGGTAATCAAAACGAACGACCTAATCAAAACTACACACTAAACGTGAATAGCAGTGGTAACAACCAAGAGTTAACACCGGAATTTATGAAGAAGCTGCTAAGAGAACTAGCATACTACACTAATCAAGAAGGAGGGAAATTAGCTTGACGACATTTACTTTTAATGGAAAAACAAATACAGAATTTGGCTTACGAGTAGCAGAAGGCAAGAAAATTTCCACTTCCGGTCTTGATGTGGAACGTGTTGCAGTACCGGGTAGAGACGGTGAGTTATTGATAAGTAATAACCGTCTTAATTCTGCTGAATTGAGTTTCCCAGTGAATTTTGTGAAAGAAAAGGGCTTGATTGCCACAGAAGTTTATAAAATTTCCGAGTGGTTAGGCGTTGAGGGATACAAGGATTTAACAATCTCATACGATCCAGATTTTATCTATCGTGCCGCCTACCTCGAAACGTTTAGTGTTGAGGAAACTATGCGACAGTTTGGTAAAACGACCATTAATTTTGTATGCTATCCCGTCAAATACTACAAGCAAGGACGGGCCACGCAGAAATTATCCAATGGTGCGACTATTAATGGTTTAGGTAATGTCAACGCAAAACCAATCATCACGCTTGTCGGGTCTGGTGATTGTACATTAACCATCAATGGACGTAAGACTAAACTTCGAGCCATACAAGGCAAGATAACCCTCGATATGCAAGCGAACCAAGTATACAAGGATAATCTGCCAGCGTGGGATAAGGTTGTGCGGTCTCCACAATTCCAGATGCCTTATTTGGACTCTGGGCGCAACTTGATAAGCTGGGATGGCAATTTTGAAGTGTTCATTATCCCAAATTGGGGGGTTAAGTTATGAGACCTATACTATTTAATAAAAATGAGCAGTCATTTGATACGTATGGCCTCGGTGAACTTAATGTTACCAAGGGGACAGTTACAAGGGAGCGTAACAGGAATTATACGCTATATGCAGAAATTCCCGTCAACGACCCGATGGTCTCAATCTTACAAAAAGAGATGAAACTGAAAGCTGACGCTGGGCTTCGTACCAAAAATCAGACCTTTGAAATCTCACGAATTGTTAAAGATAGCAGTAACATCGTTAAAATCTATGGCCAGCATATTTCACACAAACTAGAATACATGGCCATTATAAATGGCTTAGTCTTAAATGGTACAGCATTTAACGCTTTATCATTGTGGAGAAATGCTCTTATCGGTGACTATCGCTTCGATGTCTGGTCTGATATCCAGGCAAGTGCGACTACTACCTTAACCATTGATAAGGCGACAAATGCCCGTCTAGCGCTTGGTGGTGTAGAGGGGTCAATCCTTGACATCTGGGGCGGTGAGTATGAGTTTGACAACATGGTAGTCAGACTACATAAGCAATTAGGTCGTACTGCTCCAACTGTATTAGAGTATGGTCGTAACATCCTATCTGCTGAAACAGATGAGACTATTGAGGACGCTTATACAAGCGTCTTACCATTCGCTACATACACCCCAGAAAAACCAGAGGGTGACACTAGCGAAAGCCAGCCAGACCCTATCACGGTAACAATCCCAGAAAACTATGTAGATAGTAAGTATAAGGCTCTCTACGCACATCGCAGAATTAAAGTAGTAGACTTTTCGAGCGAGTTTAATAGCGATAGCAAAAAGAAGAATATTCCAACCGCTGACAAGTTACGAAAACTAGCCAGTGACTACATGGAACGCAACGCAATCGGTAAGCCTAAAATCAATACCAAAATTGAGTATGTGGATTTAGCTAAGACGCTAGATTATGCTGATAGGGCATGGATTGAAGAGCTTGAACTATGCGATATCGTGCCTATCTATTATCCACAGATTGGGCTTACAGATGAAACTGCCAAAGTAACCACTATCACTTATGACTTTGTGAACGAACGTAATGCAAGCGTAGAGTTTGGCGAAATCGGTACGAATGTACGGGCTACAATGCAGAGTGGCCTAGCCGGCAAGGTTGATGAAATTGCAAAGGCACAGCAGAACTTTGAAAATAGCTTACCAGACTATCTCTTAAACGCTCAAGGAAATAAAGTATGGTACAACCGCCCAGGCAATAAAGAGCATAAAGTTGGTGACATTTGGTTTGAGAAGAACGGACTCTATGACCGAATGTATATCTGGAATGGATCAATGTGGGAGAAACGCATTGATACAGAGGATGTAGATAGAGTCAAGAAGGAAGTTAACAGACAACTTGAAGAAGCCAAGACCACTACTGACCGTGCTATCGCAGAAGCTAACAAGCGGGCAGAAGAAGCCCTCAAGAAAGCTGGCACGCTACCAGACACTAGCAAATTATCCGACCAAATCAAACAACAAATCCTTTCTAGTCAAGACTTGACACAGAAAGTCACAGAAACGCTTAATCAGACAGACAGCGGTGTTATCTATAATAAAATCTTGCAAAATGTCAAGAATGAATTTGTACCAAAAACAAAATTCGACGAATTAGAAAGAAGCGCTAATAATGGCATTTCATACTTGATGAATAAATCGGATAAAGCTGAAATTGAAATCCGAAAACAGACCATTGAGTTTAACAAATTAACCGAGTCTAACAAGATTTATGAAAGAATTTTGGGAACGTCTGAAACAGACGCACCAGACAAGTTGTCACGGCTTGTCATGTCTAGCGAGATATTCCAGACAGAAGTCGGGAAATACTCAACACAAGGTGGCCCGAATATGCTTCGAAATAGTCGGGCAGATGACGGGTTGAAACATTGGAATGGTGACCCTAGCAAGTTCAAGTTTTTAGAACATCACTTTTATTTAAACGGTCAAAAACGAATGTTTTTGCTAGAAAATGGCGCAGTCGTAAACAGTCCACGCTTTATCTTCAAACGCAACGCGGATTATATCCTTAATTTAACAGCGTTTGACGCAAACACAGCAAGGGTAACAATCGAGTTACGGAAGCGCAAGAAAGACTCTGCTAATCAAGATTATGATGAGAGACAGATAATCTTCGACAAGACTGGATCGCCCGCTTTTAATTCAGATAAGGCCGTAAAGCGTACCTTTAAATTTAATACGGGTGATTTTGACAATGGTTACTTGCTATTTATCTATGATGGTGTTCCCAACGTCTGGTCTGGTATGTTTATGACCGAGCTTGACTTTTATGAGGGTACGGCAGACCGGAAATGGCAACCAGCACCAGAGGATAGCGAAGAACCGATTGAAGCAGTCAGAACGCAAGTCACCCAACTCGCTGGGTCGTGGTCGGTACGCAATCTAAATAGCGCGGGCGACGTACTGGGAGCGATTAACCTCAATCCCGACGGGTCAGTCCGAATTAACGAGGGCTTGCTTTCAGTTGGCGAGAAGACCATCATCAAAGACGGGGTTATCAAAAAATCCATGATCGGGAAGGCTCAAATCGGCACGGCACACATTGACGAGATCGACGCAAGCAAGGCTAACCTTATCAATGTAACCGCAAAGAATATCGCAACGGACGGGTTGACCGCTAACATTATCAAGGGTGGCATTTTGCAGTCAATTAACGGTGCAACTAACTTTGATCTAAACCAAGGTGTCTTTAAATCAATGGGAGAAAAAACCGGTCTTGTGTTACACGGCGGGGCTTTGGACTTTATCGGGAAAAACGGGGTATCAGTAGCCGGCTACTCAACTTATTATGACAAGTATGGTCGTCTGGCCGGTGGTGCAGTCGGATCACATACAGGATACGATTTTTTTATATCAACAAAAAGCGGTGGCAATCCTATGATTGTATGTACTGACAATGGCCGGATTGAAATGAACTCTGATTTTATGAAAATGAGAGCAAATAAAATCATGTTTCCGTCAAATGCAGTCATTGTCAGCGACAACGCAAGCGACACCGAAACAGTTGGACTTAACTTTTTAAGATATAACAAGGGAGGCGGTTGGTGTACCGCCTTTGTCAATTCCCGAAGTGGTAGCGGTATTGAGTTTTATGATAACGGGAATGTCCGTATTTTAAGATATGGTCAGATATGGGAACCGGGAAAATAGTAGAAAGGATACCATGAACACAGTAGATAAAATTGTAAATGATATCGCGCAGAGGCTCGCGAACGCAATCGTAGAGGGATCTAATTACAAGGTCTTGCACGAAGAAGCACAAGAAAAACTTGTAGAAGTGCAAGCACAGCTTGAACAAGCACAAGAAAAACTTGTAGAAGTGCAAGCACAGCTTGAACAAGCACAAGCACAGCTAGAACGCATTAATAGCGTACTAGACGCAGACGACGCTCTCAAAGAATTATTCGATGAAGTGGCTGAAAAATTAGAAGCTGAAAAATTAGAAAAGGAAAAATAACATATGAGTTTTAAAGTAGTAAACAAATACGCCCAAGACGCTAACCGCACATTCGTAGCAATCCGTCAAGAAAATCCATATACGGCTTTTGACCGTGTCTTGATTGGTGACCGCACCAACGACACAGACGAGGCTCTTATTGATGCTGTACTGGGTCAGATTGCCACTGAATTTAACCCAGCAGATGGTGTGAAGAAGTTGCAAGAAGATTTGCACGTACAAGCTGAAAGCTATGAACAGAAGTTGGCAGAGAAAGATACCAAAATCGCAGAAGTTAAGGCAGTTGCAGATTGGGCAGTTCTTGCTCGTGTGACTGATACGGACAACCCGCTAGATCCGACTATCTTTAAACGTGGCCTTGAATTGGTTGACCTTGGTAAAACCGGCACAACCTATCCGGCACAAGCGATTTTTGCTATTGAAGATCCAAACCATACCGAAAAATTCCAAGAAGGTAAGCGCGTCATGATCCAAGTGACCGAGCCGTTCACGTACAACGGCGAAACACTTGAGCAATTGGAAGCGTTGCACCAAAACGGCAAGATCGGTATCTGGAAATGGACCGAGCCAAAACCGGACGCACCAAAAGAGAACGCACCTCAACCAGCGGGAGAGCTTGAAACTCAACCTGTCCAGTAAGCTAGTAGCTTGATAGGGGGTGGTTTAATTGGACCTATTGGCACTAGTAGATAAGCTGACACCCGTCCTGGTTGTAATCATTCCAAGTTACTTTTCCTTTAAAAGTACTAAAACCACTAAAGAAGCTGACAAACGTCTTGAGGGTCTATCGAATAAGATAGACACCCTCGAGAAGTCAGTCTCAAACGTGGAAGAGATTGGAAAAGATAACAATAAGAATTTGACGATAATCGGGAAAGGTTTGCAACGGCTTCAACGCTTTCGATTGCAGGAGAACTTAAAAAACGCGCTCAAGCGTGGACACACTAACCAGCACGAAATCGAGGAGCTATCTAAACTGTATGAAAGTTACGTCGAGTTAGGCGGAAACGGCGCTATAAGAGTGCTTTTTGAGCGCTTCTTAGAGCTAGAAATTAAAGAGGAAAAATAACATGGATCAAATTACAAGCATTATTACATCATCAGCTATGAGTATTTTAGTTGTATTGACAGGCATCGTGGTACAAGCGATTAAAAAATACTTGCTTATGCGCGGTGGCAAGAAAGCAATTGAAATCGTTGAGATCTTGGCAAAGAACGCTGTACGAGCTACAGAGCAAGTTGCTGACAAGTTGGATATTCACGGGGCAGATAAGCTCGAGCATGCTAAAACTAGCTTGATCGAGGGCCTTGAGTCGCAAAATATCCACTTGACAAGTCAAGAACTCAATACATTTATCGAGGCGGCCGTCAAAGCTGCCAACGACGAATGGAAGAAATAAGGGAGGTCTATTTTATGAGTAGAATTGAGAGCAGTATTGCACGTATGTACCACTTGCGGTCTATCCCTGTTCATTATGACATGAGCGACCGTAACGGTAATGATGCGGACGGTGACGGACGCATTGAATTTGATTGTTCTAGCGCTGTTTCATACGCGCTTGAAATCAACCTAAACAACAATACAGAAACGCTTCAACAAGCGCTTCCTGCTATTGGTTATGCTAAGATCTTTGACGCAGTGGACGGAACGTTCGATGCTCGACGTGGTGACGTGGTCATCTGGGCACCTCGCGACGGATCCAGCTCACTTGGTGCATTTGGTCACGTTGTAATCATGACTGGTGAAAATTCGGCCATCCACTGTAACTATGGTTCAGATGGTGTGACCGAGAATGATTACAATTATATCTGGAACCTCAACGGACGACCTCGCGAGATCGTGTTCCGTGAGAGTGGTGTTCCAGTTCCTGCGCCAGCACAAAGCGAGTTTGACCGTATCCTGGACGTGAATACACGTCTTGAAGTGTCTCAAAAGCCTTACTACGAGGGTACGCTGACAACTGACTACTATGTAGAAGCTGGTCCACGCATCGATAGCCAGGACAAAGAATTTCTTCCAGCGGGTACACGGGTGCGGGTTTACGAAAAACTCAACGGCTGGGCTCGTATCAATCACCCAGCAAGCGCTCAGTGGGTTGAGGACAAATACCTGGATGATTGCACCCCGATTTAAGTTAGTAAGGAGGTCTAAATGATTAGATCTAACTCTACAAACTTGAAGCAACTTGAAGGAGGCCGAGTCGTCAAACAGGGGGACTCGGCTTCCCTTTTTGCTTACGAGTTGCTAGATGAGAAATGGAGGCCTGTGAACCTCGACGGACAACAAGCCAGGGTTGTTTTAACTGGTGCGGATGGTAAGGCACTTTTTGAAAGCACGGTATCGCAGTCAAATATTAGCTTTAAAATTAGCAAACCGCTACCTATCGGTAGTTACCTTGTAGAGGTCCATTGTGCCGGGTACGTTTTCCCAAGCGATCAAAGCGTCCGACTAGAAGTCACGCAATCGGCCGATAAATACACAAGTAGCGAGTTGCTTGATCTGGTAAAAAATGATGTCAAAGCAGAAATCGACAAGTACATTGCAGAACATCCAAATGGCACGCAAGCAGAAGAATTGCCAGACTTAACCACGCTATACAATCTTGCTAAAATTTAGAGAGGATAAGAAATGACTACTTTAAACACTGAAAATTTAAAATCTTTAGTCAATGCCATAGGTACTGATGTAAAGAAAATCAACACCACGCTTGCTACCAAGGCAGATAAGTCAGAAATTGGCCAAGGTGGCATCACACAGCAACAACTTGAGACTGCCATCGCTGGTGTCAAAACCGCTATTTTAGGCGAGGGCGTGCCAGAAGAATTAGACACGCTGAAAGAAATTGCTGAAAAAATTTCGGCCGGCAGTTCGTCCGATAGTGCGATCGTGTCCAAGATGACCGAGCTTGGCCAAAAATTCACTGACCTTGAAAATACTGACTTCGTACAAATCTATACAACGGCTAAAAATACCCTCTAAGGAGGTGCTGAATGGATAAATTAAAGAAAGCTATAGAATCCATTGGTCGTGATATTGGGACGCTAGAGACCCGACAAAGTGGGTCGTTACAAACTGCCAAGGCCTATGAATTATTTCCAACCTATGCCACGCTTCAATCTCAAATGACCAACAACATTAGAGACAAGCACGTAGAACTTGGTCTGGATGCTCTCATTGACACCAAATTAGCAAATGGCGGTGACCCATTTGTCACTAAGTCTAAAGTACCAGTAGTGGACACTACGCAACTAGCAACCAAGAATGACTTGGAAGAACTCAAACGCAAAGTAGGAACGGGTGCTAGCAGTGCAAGTACCGAATTAAAAGGCCAAGGATTCCCGTACAATCTTAACGCTGACATCGGTACAATTTATACTGATACCACGGCTAAGAACGGGGCGGTGAAGTGGATCAAAAAAACCGCTGGGACTGGCTCTAACGCTTGGTCTGTTTTGTTTGGTGATGTCAAATTTAAACCAAGAAATATCAACTCAAATCAAACTAATGCATACGTAGAATTTAGGCGAGTAAACTCCACGGTAGAGGTCGGCTTCGGTGGTCTATCGTGGGGTTGGTTTGGGATCGTGAGACGAGGTGCGCCCAACTACGTTCCTCAAGGGTCAGACCGCGATCGTAACGTGGTTATCTTAAACGTTCAAGGAATCCCAGTCGGTTTTCGTGCGACCAGCTCAAAACTGGGTATTATGACAAATGACAAGGGTAAACGTTTGGGAACATTTTATTTAGGCGGGCCGGGTGATGGCAACCAGCTACGCTTACAATTTGACGATCCAGTACCTACTGACCGAGACATCGGAGATTTACGATTTACTGATATGTCATATATCACAGATGACCCTTGGCCGGAGAATCTGTAAAATCATAAACATATAAGACACACCCTCCCGAATTGGGAGGGCTTTTTTTGTTGCCTTTCGCGTGATTTTCGCGTGACCATTTATGATAAAGCCCAATAAATACGATAAAATCAAGGATCTTTTTCGCGCGACAATCGTTTAAAATGTGATATAATATAAGTGATAATCGAATACTATCACTTACTTTAAAAGCTACCAACCCCTAATTGGTAGCTTTTTTCTGTTATAACGGCAATTTGCCAAATTGTCTATTGTAACAGACAGTGACAAATTTACTATCCTTGATTGAAATGAAGGATAGTAAAATTCTTTATATTCTCCAATTTATGACAATCCGCTCAGATGTCACTTGTACCTTGTCGATCAATGCCCTAGCAATGACCTTTTGGCCATCATAATCAATACTTGCGATATCCTCACAGTCTAGTACCTGTTTTATATTATTTCTTCGTTCCTGACCTTGTTTTTCTGGGTCATTTTTTAGTTCTTCCTCAAGTGTTGTCCTCATTGTCATAAATTCTGAGGACCTTTTTTGTAGCTCATCCAAAGTGATGCGGTCATCAATATACAAGTCATTCAATCTGCTCAGTTTCTTAGTCAGCTCCTCGATTTGCTTTTGGTAGCTATCACGGTCTATAGTGCTTGATTGGGTGTTAAACAGCTTCTCGATATAGCTCTGGTCATGCTGTAGCTTGCTTATCTCTGTAATGATATATTTCTCTAATTCGTCCTTTTCATAAGCTCCAGAGTGACATTTTTGATTGTTATTGTAAACAGTGACCCCAGCTGTTTTCCTTGGATGTCTCTGGTAGCACTCGTATCTAATAAATCTAGTACCGTCTTTGCGGATACCGCCCATTATTAGCTTGAGAGGCGCGTGACAATATCCGCACTTGGCTAGTCCTGACAACATGTATTTTGCCTGAAACGGTCTAGGATTTGTCTTTTCTGCAGCAGCCCTCTGTCTGATTTTTAGCTCCTCTTGCGTCCTCTTGTACACATCTTCTGAGATAATAGGTTCATGCTCTCCAGGGAATAGCTGGCCCTTGTACTGATTGTAGCCACAGTAGACAGGATTTGACAGGATCCCTCTGACAGCTCTGTAATTCCAGCTAATTTCTTTTGGGTACTTCTCGTTTAAGTCGTCCCTTAATTTGGTAATAGAACGACCTGCCAGATAGCGCTCGAAAATGTACTTGACTACTAGCGATTGTGCTGGGTTTATGGTCAGTGATCCTGTTTCTTTGTCGTAGTTGTACCCGTAGGAGGTTTTAGCCCACATCATGGACTTTCCAGACTTGGCCCGTCCCAGCTTACCTAATTGCATACGCTCTTTTATCTGCTCTCTTTCGAGCTGAGCAAATACGGATAACAAACCTATAACGGCTCGCCCGAATGG
>NZ_JVKU01000007.1:0-695 GCF_001072385.1 Streptococcus sp. 343_SSPC
CAACTGGATAGAGTACCTGACTACGAATCAGGCGGTTAGAGGTTCGACTCCTCTAGGGTGCATGGTCGCAAGACTATGTAGCAATAGAATAGAAACGAGCACCCTTAGCTCAACTGGATAGAGTACCTGACTACGAATCAGGCGGTTAGAGGTTCGACTCCTCTAGGGTGCATAAAGCGTAAGCTTTAGTTCGGGAAGTAGCTCAGCTTGGTAGAGTACTTGGTTTGGGACCAAGGTGTCGCAGGTTCGAATCCTGTCTTCCCGATTTATGGCGGTGTAGCTCAGCTGGCTAGAGCGTCCGGTTCATACCCGGGAGGTCGGGGGTTCGATCCCCTTCGCCGCTATACTATTGATCTTGTCGGACCTTTAGCTCAGCTGGTTAGAGCTCTCGGCTCATAACCGAGTGGTCGTAGGTTCAAGTCCTACAAGGTCCATAATTAGCTGGAGGATTACCCAAGTCCGGCTGAAGGGAACGGTCTTGAAAACCGTCAGGCGTGTAAAAGCGTGCGTGGGTTCGAATCCCACATCCTCCTTAATATTAACGCGGGATGGAGCAGCTCGGTAGCTCGTCGGGCTCATAACCCGAAGGTCGTAGGTTCAAATCCTGCTCCCGCAATATTTGGCTCGGTAGCTCAGTTGGTAGAGCAATGGATTGAAGCTCCATGTGTCGGCGGTTCGATTCCGTCTCGCGCCAT
>NZ_JVKU01000008.1:0-83321 GCF_001072385.1 Streptococcus sp. 343_SSPC
CTGCGTCTTGCTCGATAATCCAAAGACAATTGAGAGGCTAGGACTTTTGTCCCAGCCTCTTTTGTTTTAAAGACGATACAAATCTTCTACAATGGCCGCTACTTTTTTGATATCCCCTAGCATTCCTCGCATCTCAAAGTCTGCTAGCATAGGGAAACCAAAGCGTTGGCTGTACTGCTTGGCCGTTAGGCAATATTGATTGTTGAAGTTGCGATTTCCTGATCCTACAACTCCCAAGCATTTAGTGGCATTGTCTCCATAGGCGATAAAGTCTGCTACATCGGTCGTTAAAATTTCCACATCTCCATTATCAACACCATTTCCTCCTTCTAGGTAGGTCGGCAAAAAGGCGATAAAAGGTGTATCAACTTCAAAGAAGGGCTTCCCTTCTTTGACTAGGTCTTTGACATGGATTTTTTCAATGACCAAGTCGGGGTACTGCTCCCATAGATAATCACTGAGACGACGAACAAAACTTTCAGTATTGCCACTTAAACTGATATAGACAAAACATACTTTCATTTTTTTCTCCAATCAGACCAGCTCCTCTTCTTTGTTCCAGACTTGAGGAGTTTTTTAATGCTATGATCTAAGCTTGAAGGTCGCTAGCTGGTCTATTTTTCAATTTGTAGAGGAGGATTCCCAAGTAAACAAGGGCTACAACCACACTCAAGACAAGTGCATATAAGCTAGAAGCCTGTAACAAGGTCCGCAATTTGTCTGACGTGATCACAGACATAGAAGAACGATAAGACAAGAAATTATGCAAGCTCATTAAGACAAAGGCACCAATCTGTCCCATATAGGCATAGGTCGCCTTAACAATATCCTTTTTAGACAGGAAGAAATAGGCAACTGCAATCAAGCCCCCAATCAAAAGAGATAGCAACAACCAAGCAATCGGTCCGCGTAAGGCTACGATTAATTTCTCAAGGAAGGCTTTGTATTCTTCCCGTTCAAGAGCAGTGGTTAAGTTCAAAGAAGCTGCCATTTCATCTGTGAGCTCCACTTTAGCCAATCCAAAGAAGGACTGAGCAGTTAATAGAGTTCCCATCGCTGATAGAGCTAGCAAGACATACATATAAATTGGATTTTTCTTCATTGTATTTCCTCGTTTCTAATATCCATAGTATTTATTATAACGTGAACCTTAGGGAAGCGCAAGTTTAGATTTTCCCAGCGATCCTGTTCTAAAAAAGCTCCCTCTAAATCAGGATATGATTCAAAAGGAGCTCTTCTTTCTAAGTATATTGCTTCTAGAATGTCGAAAACAAATTAGTTCAAGTGCCAGATATCTTCGTTGTACTGAGCGATGGTACGGTCAGATGAGAAGAATCCTGCTTTGGCAATGTTGACGATGACTTTATCCAACCATGCGTCACGGTCTTCGTAGTCAGCCAACATTTGCTCTTTGACTTTGATGTAGTCTTCCAAGTCGAGAAGGGTCATGAACCAGTCTTTGTTGATCAACTCATTGTGAAGGCGTTCCAAACGTTCTTGGTTACCAACTGCAAGAACAGCGTCGCTCACGATGAAGTCAACCAATGGTTTGATAGCTTCACGTGCGTAGAATTCACTTGATTTGTATGCAGATTTCGCGTAAAGGTCGATAACAGTTTCTGAATCTTCACCGAAGATGTAGATGTTTTCGTCGCCAACCAACTCAGCGATTTCCACGTTTGCCCCGTCCATAGTACCAAGAGTCAAAGCTCCGTTCAACATGAATTTCATGTTACCAGTACCTGAAGCTTCTTTAGAAGCAAGTGAGATTTGTTCTGAGATGTCACATGCTGGGATCAAGAAGCTTGCTGCAGTCACGTTGTAGTTTTCAACCATCACTACTTGCAAGTGTGGAGCTACTGCTGGGTCGTTTTCAATGACTTCTGACAAGCAAAGGATCAAGTGGATGATATCTTGAGCGATGGTGTAGGCAGGAGCTGCTTTACCACCAAAGAAGACTGTGATTGGACGAGCAGGGATATTACCAGCCTTGATGTCCAAGTATTTGTGGATGACATACAAAGCGTTCATTTGTTGACGTTTGTACTCGTGAAGACGTTTGATTTGGATATCAAAGATAGAATTTGGATTGATTTCCACACCTTGGTGATCTTTCAAGTGACGAGCCAATTTACGTTTGTTGTGGGCTTTGATGTTTTCCAATTTTTCTTTGACAGCAGCTTTATCTTCGTATGAGAGAAGGTCTTCCAACTTAGAAGCATCATGGTGCCAGTCACGTCCAAGGATCTCATCCAAGTAGTGAGACAAGCTTGGGTTGGCATGCATGAGCCAACGACGGAAGGTAATTCCGTTTGTTTTGTTGTTGAATTTTTCTGGGTAAAGGTCGTAGAAGGCCTTCAACTCTGAGTTCTTCAAGATTTCAGTGTGAAGAGCTGCAACCCCGTTTACACTGTATCCATAGTGGATATCCATGTGGGCCATGTGGACACGATCGTGTTCATCAATGATTTGAACAGCTGGATCTTTGTGTTCAGCACGAACACGACGGTCCAATTCTTCAATGATTGGTACCAAGTGAGGAACCACTTCTTGCAAGAATTCAAGTGGCCATTTTTCAAGGGCTTCCGCAAGGATTGTGTGGTTAGTGTAAGCCGTCATGCTACGAACGATAGAGATGGCTTCATCCATTTCGATACCGCGTTCAGTCAAGAGACGGATCAACTCAGGAATGACCATAGATGGGTGAGTATCATTGATTTGTACAACTGCATAGTCAGCAAGGTCATGCAAGTTGCTTCCTTTTTCGATCGCTTCGTCGAGGATCAATTGTGCACCGTTTGAAACCATGAAGTATTGTTGGAAGATACGGAGCAATTCACCTTGACGGTTACTATCATCTGGGTAAAGGAAAAGAGTCAAGTTGCGAGCGATATCTGTCTTGTCAAAGTTGATACCATCTTCAATGATGGATGAATCAACTGAATCCAAGTCAAACAAGCGCAAGCGGTTCTTGGTTTCGATCTTGTAACCAGGTACATCGATATCATAAAGCGTAGAAGTCAATGTAAAGTGTGCAAATGGCACTTGGTAGCTACGGCTTGAACGAACGAGCCAGCTTTGGTCAGTCAACCACGCATTTGGAATCGTTTCTTGTTGGTTGTTTTTAAGAACTTGTTGGAACAAACCAAAGTGGTAATTCAAACCAACCCCATCCCCTGTCAAACCAAGGCTTGAGATAGAGTCGATAAAGCAGGCTGCCAAGCGTCCCAAACCACCGTTACCAAGTGATGGTTCCAATTCCACTTCTTCGACTTCGATCAAGTCTTTGCCAGCGTCAGTCAATTCTTTTTTGACGTCATCGTACAGACCCAAGTTGATCAAGTTGTTCGACAAGAGTTTACCAATCAAGAACTCAGCTGAGATATAGTAAACTTTTTTCTTACCAGTATTTAATTTCTTTTGGGCACTTGCCTGCTTGGTGTAATTAAGCAAAGCAATGTACAATTCTTCGTTTGAACATTCTGCAATTGTTTTTTGATGATGATCAATCACATATTTTTGTAATGATTCCATGGTTTAAAGTCTCCTTTGTTTCAACAATTTTAATAGGGAAAGATTATTTTTCTGCTTTCTTAACTTCTTTTTTCAAGTCTTTGTTTTCACGACGATAGATCGTTGTGAAATCAAGCAATTCTTGCTCAACAGCTGGAGTCAATTGATCCGCTGTCATCCGCCATGACCAGTTACCACCAAGAGTTGATGGGAAGTTCATCCGAGCTGAACCATCCAACTCAAGCAAGTCTTGCATCGTAGCAATCGCCATGAAGCTGACAGAAGCAAAGACGGTACGAAGCATAGCATGCGGTACAGATTCGTACTCTTTCCGGTTGGTATAACGAGCAAGGTACTCACGAGTTGGATCGTCGATTTCATTGCGGTACCATCCAAGAACTGTGTTGTTATCATGTGTTCCAGTGTACATCACAGAGTTGTTTGGTGCCAAGTGAGGGCTATCGATACTTTCATCGTCAGGATTGAAGGCAAATTGAAGAATCTTCATTCCTGGGAAGCCAGTACGTTCGCGAAGCTCAATAACTTCATCCGTCATAAAGCCAAGGTCCTCAGCGATGATGTTCAAATCACCGAGTTCTTCCTTCACGGCTGCAAAGAGTTTGTAGCCAGGACCTTTGACCCATTTACCTGGTGCTGCAGTTTCAGAACCAGCAGGGATTTCCCAGTATGATTCGAAACCACGGAAGTGGTCGATCCGAACGATGTCATAGATCTTGAAGCTTTCACGCAAGCGTTCAATCCACCATTGGTAGCCATCTTTGTCCATTGCTTCCCAGTCATAGATTGGGTTCCCCCAAAGTTGACCAGTTGCTGAGAACTCATCTGGCGGGCATCCTGCAATGCAAGTTGCTTTTCCGTTTTCATCTGTTTTGAAGAGATGAGGATTAGCCCACATGTCGCTTGAATCTTCCGCTACATAGATTGGCATATCTCCCACAATTTCAATGTGGTGGTCGTTGGCATAAGCTTTCAAGGCCAACCATTGTTGGAAGAAGAAGAATTGAGTTACACGATGGTAAGTCAATTTATCTTCCAATTGAGCGCGGTAGGATGCAAGGGCTTCCGGTTGACGTGCACGAATCGCAGCGTCTGGCCACTCTGTCCATGCTTTTAATTCAAAGTGCTCTTTAATAGCCATGTATTCAGCAAATAATTCCAACCAAGCTGCATTCTCTTCAGCAAAACGGCTGAAGTCATCCCAATCACCGTTTTCGATAAAAGCTTTAACCGCTTTTTCTAGAAGAGGACGACGTTGTTCGAAAATCTTCGCATAGTCTACTTCTGTTGGGTCTTGACCAAAATCAACACCCTCGACATCAGATGCATCCAAGACCCCTTGCTCGATCAAGAGATCGAAGTCAATAAAGTGGGTATTCCCTGCAAAAGCCGAGAAGGATTGATAGGGAGAATCCCCGTAGCTTGTTGTTCCGAGAGGCAAAATTTGCCAATACCGTTGCTTGGTACGAACGAGGAAATCCACAAAATCATAGGCTGCTTGGCCAAACGAACCGATTCCATACTTCCCAGGCAAGGATGAAATGTGCATCAAGACACCACTTTGGCGTTTTTTCATTGAGGGTACCACCTTTAGTTTAATATTTTTTGTTTCAAAGAAAAATAGACCAACCTTCTACACTGTTCTGTTCCCACTCCAACTCTCAGAAAGAACAGAAGAAGGGCAGTCATCAGACATAGAGCTGAATTTAACCTATTTATAAATGACCCTAGATCATCTTTATGCAACGTTTAAGGAAAACGTTTGCGTTACTTGTCCATTATAAAGTATTCCTGTGGTTTATGCAAGAGGTTTCCTAAACTTTTATGATTTTTTCTGCAGGTTAACCCCATGCCTAGTTTATCCCTTTCTCATTTTCTTGTCAACTATTTATGTGTATATAATAGAAGATAAAAAAATTTTAAAATTTTTTGCACAAAGAGCTTGCAAACGTTTTCTCCCTGTGATATACTATTCGTGTTAAGGAAAACGTTTGTCTAAAACGTTTTCAACTAATAATCTTATTTTTATTCTTTAGGAGGAATAAATCATGAAACGCACAATTCTTCGAAGCGCTGCTGTACTTGGTACAGTTGGATTCGCATCACTTCTTTTGGTAGCTTGTGGAGGCAAAAAAGAAGATTCTTCTTCTGCTAAAAACGAGTTGACCGTCTACGTCGATAATGGTTACAAATCTTATATGGAAGAAGCTGCGAAAGCTTTTGAAAAAGAAAGTGGCACAAAAGTAAACATCAAGACTGGTGACGCTCTTGGTGGTTTGGACAAATTGTCTCTTGACAACCAATCTGGTAAAGCTCCAGACGTTATGATGGCACCATACGACCGTGTAGGTGGTCTTGGTAACGATGGTCAATTGGCTGAAGTCGCATTGAACAAAGACAGCAAGACTGACAAAACAACTGAATCACTTGTAACAAACGGTGGTAAAGTATACGGAGCCCCAGCAGTTATCGAAACATTGGTTCTTTACTACAACAAAGACCTCTTGCAAGAAGCTCCAAAAACGTTTGGTGAACTTGAAGAATTAGCAAAAGATAGCAAATATGACTTCGCTGGTGAAGATGGTAAAAATACTGCCTTCCTTGCTGACTGGACAAACTTCTACTATGCATACGGACTCCTTTCAGGTAACGGTGGATATGTCTTCGGTAAAAATGGTACAGATCCAAAAGACATTGGTTTGAACAACCAAGGTGCTATCGACGGTATCGAATACGCGAAAACTTGGTACGCTAAATGGCCTAAAGGATTGCAAGACACTAAAGGTGCTGCAAACTTCATCCAAACTCAATTCCAAGAAGGTAAGACAGCTGCCATCATCGATGGACCATGGAAAGCATCTTCATTGAAAGAAGCAAAAGTAAACTATGGTGTAGCAACTATCCCTACCCTTCCAAACGGAAAAGCATACTCTGCCTTCGGTGGTGGTAAAGCTTGGGTTATCCCTGCAGGTGCTAACAACCCTGAAGCAGCTCAAAAATTTGTTGATTTCTTGACTTCAACTGATCAACAAAAAGCCTTCTACGATAAGACTAACGAAGTGCCAGCTAACACAGAAGCTCGTGAATACGCTGTTGGTAAAAACGATGAATTGACAACTGCCGTTGTTAAACAGTTTGAAAATGCACAACCAATGCCAAACATCTCTGAAATGAGTACTGTATGGGATCCAGCTGCAACTATGCTCTTCGACGCTGTAAGTGGTAAGAAATCTGCTAAAGATGCTGCTGACGGTGCTGTGAAATTAATCAAAGAAACTATCGAACAAAAATTCGGTGGCAAGTAATACAGTTCCCAAGGGGCTGGGAATCTTTCCCAGCCTTTCGCTGTGATGTGGCCTCTGGTCGCTCACTTATAAGGAGTCGATATGGAAATACAACAAAATCCAAAAAAGGCAATGTGGTTATCCCTCATTCCTGGCTTGGGACAAATCTATAACAAACAGAAAGCAAAAGGATACATCTTCCTTGGTGTAACACTTGTCTTTCTCGCTTACTTTTTCGGTATTGGTTTGGAAGAATTGTCTAAACTCGTTACTCTCGGTACTGTCCGTGGAAAAGATAATTCTCTTTTTATCTTGATTCGTGGTGCCTTCCACTTAATTATCACCGTCGTTTATTTGATGTTCTACGCTCTGAATATCAAAGATGCGGGTACTGTAGCTAAGCGGATTAATAACGGTATTCGAGTGCCGAAGACCCTAAAAGAGATGGTGAATGCTATCTATGAAAATGGCTTCCCCTATCTCTTGATCATCCCTTCTTATATTGCCATGACCTTTGCAATCATCTTCCCTGTTTTGGTTACCTTGATGATTGCCTTTACCAACTACGACTTTAAGCATACAGCTCGCTTTACGCTCCTTGATTGGATCGGACTTCAAAACTTCACCAACATGTGGACTTTGAGTACCTTCCGTTCTGCCTTTACATCTGTATTGGGCTGGACCTTGATCTGGGCCTTGGCAGCTTCTACTCTTCAAATCGTTCTTGGTATCCTAACGGCTATTATTGCTAATCAACCATTCATTAAAGGAAAACGCATCTTCGGTGTTATCTTCCTTCTTCCTTGGGCGGTTCCTGCCTTCATTACGATCTTGACCTTCTCAAACATGTTCAACGATAGTATTGGGGCCATCAATGCGCAAGTTCTTCCGCTCTTTGCGAAGATTTTCCCATTCTTGGATGGGGTTCTCATTCCTTGGAAAACGGATCCTACTTGGACGAAGATTGCTTTGATTATGATGCAAGGTTGGCTCGGCTTCCCTTACATTTACGTCTTGACACTCGGAATCTTGCAATCTATTCCAAACGATCTTTACGAAGCAGCCTATATTGATGGGGCCAACGCTTGGCAAAAATTCCGCAACATTACCTTCCCAATGATTTTGGCGGTTGCGGCACCAACGCTCATCAGCCAATACACCTTCAACTTTAACAATTTCTCCATTATCTACCTCTTTAACGATGGTGGACCTGGATCTGTTGGAGGAAATGCTGGTTCGACTGATATCTTGATTTCTTGGATTTATAAATTGACAACGAACTCATCACCTCAATACTCAATGGCTGCTGCAGTTACGTTGATTATCTCTCTGATTGTCATCTCAATCTCGATGATTGCCTTCAAGAAACTGCACGCATTTGATATGGAGGATGTGTAAAATGAAAAATTCAGTTCAATTTAAACGCCGCCTTAATCATTTCTTGACTTACCTCTACTTGGTTGTCCTTTCCATCATCATCATCTATCCCTTGTTGATTACGGTTCTTTCAGCCTTCAAAACGGGTAACGTCAGTGCCTTTACGCTTGATTTCAGTGGCAGTCTCAGCTTCGATAACTTCCAAAAACTCTTTACGGATACCCTATATGGTACTTGGTACCTCAATACCTTGATCATCGCCATTATTACCATGGTTGCTCAAACATCCATCATTACATTGGCAGGATATGCTTACAGCCGCTATAACTTCTTGGCTCGTAAGCAAAGTTTGGTCTTCTTCTTGATTATCCAAATGGTCCCTACCATGGCTGCTTTGACTGCCTTCTTCGTTATGGCCTTGATGTTGAATGCCTTGAACCACAGCTGGTTCCTCATCTTCCTCTATGTCGGTGGGGGAATCCCAATGAACGCTTGGTTGATGAAGGGTTACTTCGATACAGTCCCAATTTCACTTGATGAATCTGCAAAATTGGATGGTGCTGGACACTTCCGTCGCTTCTGGCAAATCGTCCTTCCATTGGTTCGCCCAATGATTGCGGTCCAAGCTCTTTGGGCCTTCATGGGACCTTTTGGAGACTACATCTTGTCTAAATTCTTGCTTCGCGATGAAATCAATTACACGGTAGCTGTTGGTCTTCAAACCTTTATCAGCGACCAAAAAAATCAAAAGATTGCCTTCTTTGCGGCAGGTGCGATTCTGATTGCAGTCCCAATCTGTGTACTGTTCTTCTTCCTTCAAAAGAACTTTGTTTCAGGCTTGACAGCTGGTGGAGATAAAGGATAAAATAAACTTTTCTAAAACCTTCCAGCAATGATGAAAAGGACGAGATCCTCTCTCGTGCTTTTCTCCCAGTCACATTAATTTTATCTTTAAGGAAAGGATGGGAGTGGGACAAGGGTAGCAAGTTGATTGATTTGCTACCAGTTTCTCTCCCATCTTTGGTTAAGGATAAAATCATGTTATGCTCTCCATACAAGGGAAATCCATCCCGGAGATTAGAAAGGTCTCTTCATGCCCTATCCATTTAACTATTTTTCCAGCCTTTTTCAGGTAAGAAAAGCATTTGCCAACCGCAAACAACTTAATTGGTTCCAAATGATCTTTACCTCACTCTTTCTTCTATCCTTGACCCTCATTCCTGTTGCCGTTCAAAATGCGGAACTACAGACCTACCCCTTAACCACCTTCGTTAGTGATGTCTTTGATCCCTTAACAGACGATGTTATGAAGGATTTTAAAGAAAACATACAGATAAATCAGCAAGAACTAGTCTATAACAGTCATTTTGGAGTTCATAAAAATGAGACTGGTCATGTTATCTTAGGCCATCACGAAGGAACTCAATTAGGAGAAAAATTAACTCTTTATTTCGATAAAAACCAATTGATTGTAAGTAAAGAAAAGAAAGAACTAGCTACGATTCCTTACCAAGCCATCAATCAAGAGAGCATCCAGGACAAAAAGGAACTCACTAAGGCCATTTCCAAAGATTGGTTCCAGGCCAATCGATTGGCTGTTAGCCTCTTTCTCGTCCTCTTCTCAGGTTTCTTATCTGCTGTGAATTTTGCCATTTTAGTATTTGGAGCTTCCTTCTTCCTCTTCTTGACACGGAAGTCACGTCTCTTCTCTCTCAAGACCTTCAAAGAATGCTTCAACTTCACTCTCAACTGTCTTGGATTGCCTATTCTTGCGAGCGTCCTGATCAGTTTAGTATTCCACCAAGTCTTTACGACAACCATCTTGATCCAAAATATCCTATTTGTCTTGTTCCTCGCGCTTGCCTTCTATAAGACTCATTTCCGGGATCCAGATTACAAACCTTAGGGAGGTCCTATATGCGTGTCACTATCAAAGATGTCGCCAAACTTGCTGGCGTTGCACCATCTACCGTTACACGAGTGATTCAAAATAAATCTACCATCAGTGAAGCCACTAAAGAACGGGTTCGTTCTGCCATGAAAGAACTAGATTACCATCCAAACCTCAATGCTCGTAGCTTAGTGAGCCAGTCCAGTCAGGTGATTGCCCTTGTCTTGCCTGATGAGAGTGATGTGTTCTTCCAAAACCCCTTCTTCCCTACGGTCCTCCGTGGGATTAGTCAAGTTGCTTCTGATTATGGCTATGCCATTCAGATTTGTACAGGGGCTAATGAAACCCACCGCCTCGATCAACTCAAACAGATGATCTATGGTAAGCGGGTAGATGGGCTCATCTTCCTCTATTCCAAATTAAATGATCCTCTGGTTGACTTCTGTATTCAAGATAAATTTCCTTTCTTGATTTTGGGAAAAGCAACTTCTCCTTTTGTATCCTTAGTCGATAACGACAATGTTAAGGCCGCCTTTGATGCGACCGAATATTTCATCAACAAGGGATACAAACATATTGCCTTCCTTGGAGGAAATAAGGAATTGGCCGTTTCTCAAGACCGCTACAAGGGCTACCAAGAAGCTCTTGCCAGTCACCAGATTCCTCTCCGTGAGGAATTGGTCAAGTTCTCCTTTGGTTTCTTGCTGGAAGAAAATTCTTACCAAATCATGGATACCCTGCCTTTTGAAGAACTGGAAGCACTCATGACAACGGATATCCTAGTTGCCGAAGGGGTTCGGAGATACCTGAGCGACAAACAAGTCGATCTTCCAATTATTTCTTTCGACTCTATTCAGCCACGGATTCCAATTGACGCCTATATTGATATCAATACGGTCGAATTGGGACGCGAATCTGTCAGAACCTTACTTCAAATTATTAAGGACAACAAGGAAAATAAAACTGTTTGCTACAGACAGCTCATTGAACACTCGATTATTGAACTTTAGGAGAACCTATGATCACTCACTTTGCAGCTTATTTAGACGACCAAGACCTGATTCGCATGGAAGGAGGAGAGAGCGTAATGGCCTCTCTTCCTTTTACATTGACGTCTGGTTCGAAAACGATCGAACTTCTACCGACAGAGGAAGAAAAAACTCTTCGAAGCCCCCTTCCTATCGACTTAAGTCAAAGCTATACCCTCTCCAACGCTAAGGGAGAAACCTGTCTCCTTCAATACCGGGATATTGTCCGTCAACCGATCTTTGATCAGCTATATGCTTATGATGGAGAGGATTTAGGAGCTCATTACTCAAAAGAAAAAACGACCTTTGCCTTCTGGGCTCCCATTTCTCAAGAGGTTGAGCTCTTGATCAACCAAACTACCTACCCGATGGAGCGGACAGAAAAAGGAGTTTGGCGTCTAGAACTTGAGGGAGATTGGGAAAAAGCCTCTTACTACTACCAACATCAAGTCAACGGTGTAACCCATATCGTTCATGATCCTTATGCTCTTTCTTCTGAAGCCAATTCAGGAGCTAGCTATGTCATCGACCGACACAAGATTGAACGCCCCATTCAGAGAGCAACGACGCAATTGGATCCGACTGAGGCCATTATTTATGAACTGAGTGTCCGGGATTTCTCCATGCAAAAAGAAGCTGGTTTCCATCATCCTGGAACCTTCCCAGCCCTCTTAGAATCTCCTAAGCATGGAGAACAGTCCTTTGGCTTTGACTATTTGAAATCCCTGGGCATTACTCATATTCAGCTCTTGCCCCTCTATGATTTCGGAAGCGTGGATGAAAGCAGCCCTACTTCTGGCTACAATTGGGGCTATGACCCTGTGCAATACAATGTTCCTGAAGGAAGTTTTAGTACCCAAGCAAATGATCCTTACCAACGGATTCTGGAGTTGCAACAGGTGATTGATGCCTATCATAAGGCAGATATCAGTCTCATCATGGATGTGGTTTATAACCATGTCTACTTATCTGATGACTTTGCCTTTGAGCGGATTGTCCCTGGCTATTTCTACCGTTATGACCAAAACCGGCAGCGAACCAACGGGACCTTCTGTGGCAACGATGTAGCCAGTGAACGGGCTATGGTTCGCAACTACATCAAACAATCTGTCAAACAGTGGGTCCAACTCTACGGCTTTGATGGCTTCCGCTTTGACCTCATGGGAATCCTCGATCGTCAAACCATGATGGAAATTCAAGAAGAATTAACAGCTATTTATCCCAATATTTACCTCTATGGGGAGGGTTGGAAGATGGATACTGGACTGGAGCCAGATCTCCTCGCTCATCAATATAACGCAGAGCAACTCCGTCCTTATGGTTTCTTTAGTGACAATTTCCGTGATACCATTAAACGTAGTATCTTAAATGAAGGGCGAGTAGACAGTCCTTATCAGGCCAATGATCTTGCTAATGTCTTGACAGCTAATATCGGATGTAAAGGAGCTCCTCACTTTGTTCGTCCTCAACAGGCGATTAACTATGTAGAGTGCCATGACAATGCGACCTTCTATGATTATCTCAAAGTGGAAGATCCTACCATTTCACCAGAACTTCGTCATACTAAAGCACGTCTTGGCTTGCATTTGGTTCTCTTAGCTCAAGGAGTTCCCTTCCTACATGCTGGTCAAGAGTTCTATCGCAGCAAGGGCCTAGAAGAAAACACCTATAATCTGCCAGATAGCCTAAACCAGCTAGATTGGCTTTCCTCTATGTCTTACGAGACAGACATTCAGTTCCTGCGCGAATTGATTGCCTATCGTAAAAAGGAAGAGCTCCTCCGCCTTGTGAATGCCCAGGCCATTCGAGACTATTGTCAAGTTACTTGGACTTCGGTGAACACCTTCTCATACAGCATCGAGAAAGATGGGCGTAAGTTGCTTATTTTGGTCAACCTTGGGGATCAAGAATGGACTTATCGTCTCAAACAATCTGCAAAATTAGCGATTGCTTACCCTCATGTGTATGGGAGAGAGCAAGAGCTTTCTCAAGAAGAATTTACCGTTCCAGCCCATGGTTGGATCTTAGTAGAACAAGCATAAAAAAATTCCTGCAAGAAGTTCTTGCAGGAATTTTTTAATCTTCCACTTCGACAAAGCGTCCAATAATATGAACGTTTTCGGATATAGTAATAAAAGCTTGAGGATCAGCCTTTTTCATGAGAAGTTTAAACTCATTAAACTCTGCTCGTGTAATAACGGTGAGCAAGACTGCTTTTTCCTGATGATTGTAGGTTCCTTCCGCATTGTGGATAATGGTGGCACCACGATGCAAACGTTTATGAATTTTCTCAATAATCTCCTCAGGATGGCTGGTGACAATCATAGCCTGCATCCGTTTCTGCTTGGTAAAGACAGCATCTGTCACCCTACTAGAAACAAAAATCGTAATCATCGAATAGAGAGCGTACTTCCAACCAAAGGTCATCCCGGCAATCAACATGATGGTCCCATTGACGATGAGAGATATTTTCCCGACGTTCTTGCCCGTTCGCTTTCGAATGGTCAAACTGACAATATCGGTTCCCCCACTGGAGATATTATTCCGAAGGGCAAAACCAATCCCTGTCCCCATAACCACACCCCCAAACAAGGCATTCATGATAGGGTCATTGGTGAGCGTAACTACTGGGACAAATTGGATAAAGAAGGAACTCATGGACACCGTGATAAAGGTGAAAATGGTAAACTTATGGCCAATTTGATACCAGGCGATGATCATTAAGGGTAGATTAATGGCATAAAATGACAAGGAAACAGGAATGGTAAAGCCCAAAAATCGATCACTAAGAGCAGAAACAATCTGTGCTAAACCTGTCGCGCCACTCGAATACACACGTCCCGGCTGGAAAAAGAAGTTCACAGCAATCGCAGATAAAAATCCATAGACCAATGAGGCTGAAATCTTTTCATCATACTTTTCGCGGGAAATACTTTTCAAGACCCGTAATAATTTAAAATTATAAGCAATTCTTCTCACATAATAACGTAAGATTTTACCTAAGCGAGTTTTTTTCATGACTATCTCTCAATTTATAAATAAAGGGAAAATCACAGAAGCTACTTCTGCTGATTTTCCGCTTTTATTCTTACTCCTCAGTTTTGACTTCTACTTGTAGACTCAACTCTTCCAGTTGTTTGGTGGCTACTGTAGAAGGAGCTTGGGTCATTGGATCTGTTGCCTTATTGTTCTTAGGGAAGGCAATCACTTCACGGATATTCTCCTCACCAGCTAACAACATGACAAAACGGTCCAAACCAAGAGCCAATCCACCATGTGGAGGGAAACCATAATCCATAGCTTCTAGCAAGAAACCAAATTGCTCTGTCGCATCTTCTTTTGAGAAACCGAGAGCCGTAAACATCCGTTCTTGCAATTCTTTTTGGTTGATCCGGAGACTTCCTCCGCCAAGTTCGTAACCATTGAGCACAATGTCATAGGCAATAGCACGTACCTTGGCAAGATCGCCCTCTAATTCATGAGCTGTATCTGCTTGCGGAAGTGTAAAGGGATGGTGGGCACTCATGTAACGGCCTTCTTCTTCAGACCACTCAAACATTGGCCAATCTACAACCCAAAGGAAGTTGAATTGACTGTTGTCAATAAGGTCTAATTCCTTGGCAATTCTACAACGAAGAGCACCTAGGGTTGCATTGGCTACTTCCAGTGTATCCGCTACAAAGAGGACCAAGTCCTTCTCTTCTAATTGTAAAACGCTTGTCAACTCTGTTGTCACATCTGTCAAGAACTTAGCCACTGGACCGTTTAAAGCACCGTCAGCCACCTTGACCCATGCAAGACCTTTAGCCCCATATTGTTTGGCTACTTCGGTCATCTTATCGATATCTTTACGTGAGTAGTTGTCTGCTGCTCCTTTGACCACAATGGCTTTCACTGCTGGAGCTTCTGAGAAGACCTTGAAGTCTACACCCTTTACAACTTCTGTCAAGTCTGTCAAGAGCATCTCGAAACGAGTATCTGGTTTGTCAGAACCGTAAAGAGCCATCGCATCATCGTACTTCATCCGTGGGAAAGGAAGGGGCACTTCAATTCCCTTGGTTTCTTTCATGACACGCGCGATTAAACCTTCGGTAATGTCTTGAATTTCTTGCTCTGTCAGGAAGGAAGTTTCTAAATCGACCTGTGTAAACTCAGGTTGACGGTCTCCACGTAAATCTTCGTCACGGAAACATTTGACGATTTGATAATAGCGGTCAAAGCCTGCATTCATCAACAATTGTTTCGTGATTTGAGGACTTTGAGGCAAGGCATAGAAGTGACCCTTGTTGACACGAGATGGAACGAGATAGTCACGCGCCCCTTCTGGAGTTGACTTAGAAAGGAAAGGTGTCTCCACATCAATAAATTCCAGCTCATCCAAGTAGTTCCGAATAGAGTGGGTTACCTTGGCACGCAATTTCAAGTTTTCCAACATCTCTGGACGACGCAAGTCCAAATATCGATAGCGTAGACGGGTATCGTCGTTGGCTTCAATGCCGTCCTTGATCTCAAATGGTGTGGTTTTTGCAGTATTGAGGACAGTCAAGGAAGAAACATGCATTTCAACCTGACCTGTTGCAATTTTATCATTAGCTTGCTGTCTGGCAGCAACTTGACCTGTCACTTCGATCACATACTCGCTACGAAGGCTCTCGGCCGTTGCCATTACTTCCGAACTGACCGTCTCTGGATTGATGACCAATTGCATAATCCCTTCACGGTCCCGCAAATCAATAAAGATCAAGCCACCCAAATCACGGCGTCGACTTACCCATCCTTTGAGGGTCAGTTCTTGTCCAATGTGTTCCTCACGAACACGTCCAGCATACATGGAACGTTTCATTGTATTTTTACTCTCCAAACTAATATTCTTCCTTCTATTTTACCATAAAGCCTGTCAGATAAGTGCTTTTCCAGAGATTTTTCCAGAAAAAACAGTTCTTTTATTCAGCTTCTTTCCCGGTAGGAGCTTTCTCTTTTTTGGTCTCTTCATCGTATAGCGTTGGGGCCAAGATTTTCATCAGACTAGCTGTTCCAAAACGCATGATAGCTGCCAAGACTCCAAATATTGGAGCCAAGTTACGGAAAAAGAAGTCTCCTCTGATTAATTGGGTGATGAGGCCCGTAATGAGAAAGACCACGATTCCTTGAAGAATCGCATAAACAGCTATTTTCTTCATTGTTTTCATGGTTTACCAGCTCCTCTCTTTCTAGTAGACAGACTTATCCACAAGTCTGTGGATAAGTCTGTGAATATGGGGATAAGTTTCTTCAAAACCATAGGAAAAAGGTTGAGACTGGGTATTCTCAACCTCTTCGCATCTTACTTAAATTGATCCGGCTGGCCTTTATAGTTAGCCCAGTCCTGACTTAAGAAACGATTGTTAATCTTGTATTCAGGTGCCGGTTGAGGGTTGGAGACAAAAGGATCAACTGCTTTGTCAAAGGCCAACCATCCATTCCAGCCCATATGAATGGTGTCCTGCATAAAGTAAGGTTTATCACCATCTTTAGAAAAATCAGCAATATGGGTAAAGCCTTGACTTTCTAGTTGGTAACGGATTTTTTCAACTGTCCGTTGATACATTTCTTTACTCAAACCTGTATAAGCCATCCATTTCGAGTTCACTGGAGGGATGACAAAGATGACATTGGTTTTAGATTGAGCAAACTGATCCAAGACCAGTTGTAAATCATTGTATTCTGGGGATTGTTCATAGGATTCATTCTTTTGGAATCCTTTGAGTTTCTTGAGCTTACTCGCAAGACGATGAGTATAAAAACTATTACTAATGCCTAGTTTATTATTATTGGTTTTCTTTTTGGCTTCCGCCGTCGCCACCTCTTCCAAGGCTTCGTAAGAAAATGTATCTGGCAAGTCGTTTAAGCGAGAGAGAACTTTCTTCTCATAGTTGCTATTGTTCATTGCCGTGAAGGTGCTAAAGAAGGCATCCTCCCGACGAACAAAGCGCATGAGGGTCTGATTGAGACCTTTTTCAAAACTAGATAGATTTTGACCTTTGGCTAGCTTCTGAACTCCTCCCTGCATAGCAACATTAGGGTACTGCTGCAAGAGACGAGATGCCGCATACTGGCTTGCTGGCCCAGCTTCTTGGTTGGCCAAAAAGCTCGTTAATTGATCACTGTTAAAGTATTGCTGGAAGGCCGATGAATCATAACCGTCCTTCGTAAACCACTGGGGCGATACCACATAAACAGCCGTTTTCCCTTCTAGTTGAGGAAGAATTTGCTGCATCCCAAAATATTGGTTCAAAGACGCTGCCCCTCGTTGTCCTAGAAAATACGGACGATAAGAGCGATCATACTTCTCTGCTAGTACTGCTGGGTGGACGATGTCAAATCGCAACCATTCGCTGGAACCAAAGAAGGGTACAAAACGATAGTTGGGATCCCCGAGCGCTTCTTCCTTACGGGCACGACTTTTAAAGCCTTCTGCCGTCAAGCTCACTGCGGCCTTTTTCTCCTCTGTCAGATTATGTTTGTGGTTAATCGGATAGAAAAAGAGAAGAGTAGCGACAAGAGCCATGGCGCAAAAGACTGGACCCAGAATCAGCCACAATCGTTTAAGCATTCTGAAGCTCCATGACACCTTCTACGATTTTGTTAGCAGTATTCCAGTCATCACGACCAAATTCAGATACTGGAACCCGAATATCGAAGCGGTTTTCCAATTCAACAATCAACTCAACGGTTCCCATGCTATCAAGAACACCCGCATCAAAGAGATCCTCATCCATCATGTCTGAGACATCTTCCATAAACAATTCGTCAATAATTTCAATTACTTGTGATTTTACATCCATTTTTCATTTTTCCTTTTCTTATTTCATTTTTGGAAACCATTGCTGATCCAAGAAACCTGAGAAGATCAGGAAGGACAGCATAACGGTGTTGAAGGTAATAAAGATTCCAAGAGCCTGCATCCAGCGATTATCTGGCAGTGGCTCAAGTCCTTTTGCTTTGCGCTCTTTATTCAGTGTCTTCTTCTTCCGAAGCCAGGCATCATTGATCACGAGACCTAGACCGTGGAAAAGACCATAAGCAACATAATACCAGGTCACTCCATGCCAGAAGCCCATGACCAACATGTTGATGATATAGGCAACGTTTGACGTTGTAATCCGACTCTGAAAGACCTTGTTGCGCATCAAGACCATGACCAGACGCATAAAGACAAAGTCACGGAACCAGAAAGACAAGCTCATGTGCCAACGATTCCAAAATTCCTTTAAATCACGCGACTTGAAAGGGAGGTTAAAGTTGATTGGGCTCTTAATCCCCATCAAGTTGGACGCCGCAAGGGCAAACATGGAATAGCCTGCAAAGTCAAAGAAGAGGTCCAAACCAAAGACATACATCACCCCTAAGGTTCCTAGGTTAAAGACACCCCCTTGAAGAAGGGCATAAGTCTTGACATGACCTAGCAAGAGATGACCAAAGATATGAGCTAGAATAAACTTATAGAGAAAGCCAAGCATGATATACTTGACGCTCTGTTCCAGCATATCGAGGAGCTCATCCCGATCTGGAATCGTTAGGTAATCTTCATTGAAGCGTTTGAAGCGGTCGATCGGCCCACTTGAAAAAGTCGGCATAAAGAGCAAGAAACGCAAGAATTCCCAGAGGCTAAATTCTTTGAGGGTCCCATCTCGCATCTCGATAATCATCCCTACCGCTCGGAAGGTCAGATAGGAGATCCCAAGGAAGCCCATCCAAGACTGGGTCCCATCTATGGCTGGTTGCACCTTCACAAAAACCAAGGGCAAAACGACCAAGAAAGAGTGAAGATAAAAGACCCACTTGTTATCACGCTGGCTTCGATAGAATTTATAGGAGTAGACCCAAAGGATTTGCCAAAAGAGGTAGAAAAGAACCGCATAGATTTGTTTCAAATCCGTCCCTGTCAACATCAAAACAATAAAGGCTAGGCTGACCAAGGCTTCATAGACTGGGAAACGCTTCTTAAAGAAGAGACCAACAAAGATAGGCAATAAGGCCCCAATCAGATAAATAAAGTAGACCGGGGTGCCATAGGGTTCTAAATGAGGGAGCTGTTTCAAAAACTCGATCATCGGTTGTTAACCTCGCTAATCAACCCTTTGATGTCGATTTTCCCGTTTGGAGTTAGCGGCAAGCTATCACGGTAGAGGAATTTTGAAGGCATCATATAAGACATCATGATGTTTTCCAAATCTTCCTTGATCGCTTTGGTAATATCAATCTCTCGCTCAAATTGTTCTTTGACCCCATCTTTTAAGATGACATAGGCCAAGAGATTTTGAACCTTGTGATCTTTGTTGTAGCGCGGTACTGCGACAGCCGAGTCAATGTACTGAGATTTGTTCAAGTTTTGAGAAACATCTTCTAGCTCAATACGGTAACCATTAAACTTGATCTGGAAATCCATCCGTCCACCATAGAGAAGGAGGCCTTCATCTGTCATGGTTCCGACATCTCCCGTATGGTAGGCTGGAAGACCTTCAAATTCGAAGAAGGCTTCTGCTGTTTTCTCTGGATTATTCATATAACCCTTTGAAACAGCTGGTCCAGACACGATGATTTCCCCTTGCTCTCCATTTGGCAATTTATTGCCTTCCTCATCAATGATGAAGGTTGGAGAATCTTCTTTCGTGTAACCAATTGGCAGACGTTTCAAAGTAGCTAACATCTCATCTGTGATTGCTACTGCCGACAAAGCAACGGTTGCTTCTGTTGGCCCGTAAGCATTGATGATCCGCGCATTTGGGAAACGCTCGCGCAATTTCTGAGCGGTTTTCACGGTCAACTCTTCCCCATCAAAGTAGAAATGGGTGATGCCTGGCATCTTTTCAGCATTGAAATCTTCAGACAGCATAGCCATATCTGCAAAAGATGGTGTCGAAGTCCAGATCGCAATTGGAAGAGAAAAGATGGTCGCAAAAAGTTGTTTGAAGTCTTGAGTGATAGCTGATGGAAGGGCAAAAAGCGTTCCCCCAAGAGCCAAGGTCGGTGCCCAATACATGACAGACAAGTCAAAGGAATAGGGTGGTTGCGCCAACATTTGCGGACGCTCTGGCGTCGCAAATTCCTTGTCTGTGATCATCCAGTTAGTAAAGCTGAGCAAGTTATCATGCGAAATTTGCACCCCTTTTGGTTTCCCAGTTGTCCCTGAGGTAAAGATGATATAGTAGTTATCATCCCCTTTGACCGGATGTTGCAAGTCATAGGCATGCTGAGCCGCATAGGCTTCACGCACTTGCTCCAAAGACATGATTGGAGCAGCTGGGTTTTCGATTGGAAACTCATTGATGGCAATGATCAGGCTTGGCTCAGCCACTTCAAGGATGGCAGACACACGCTCCAAAGCTGAATGGCTATCAATTGGGATATAAGCATGGCCAGATTTGGTCAAGGCCACAAAGGTTGCCAACATTTCATACTCTTGGCCACCAAAGACCACAACAGGTGACTTTTCAGGAAGCCCCATTTGGTCAATGTGAGCTGCCAAACTATCTGAGTCTGCCTTCAATTGGCCATAGGTATGCTCTTCTCCAAGAACATTGTAGACAGGATAGTCTGGTTGCAGTTGGGCGTAGCGTTCAATCGCCTCGATCATATCAGTAATTGGTTGGTTTGACACGGTAGGGATCTCCTTTAGAATTCATTGTAGATAAAGCCACCCTGACCTTGACCAAGGTAACTAAAGAAATAAAGTAGGGCTAAGAAAATAGCGAAATACAAAATTGTTTGCCCTATAAATTTATAAAGTGTTTTATGTTTCATCTTTTTCACTCTTCATTTTGATTTTCACTGACTATTTTACCATTTTTTGTTCAGTCATAGCAATCCAAACACAAGGAAAAAATACTAGAAAACGTTACCATAAGAGACAATTGAGTGCTGAGCTTGGATCGTTTGCATTCCTGGTCGAGTCAACGGGCCATTCCATCTTTTATAAAGAAATGATTCCGTCCTCAGATTTGAAAATTTCTTTCATTCTCTTAACGATTTCGCTTCGAGATAACCTTCAATTTTTTAGAAACAGTATACCACTTTTCCTTAAAAAGTTCTTAAAAGCCTAAAAAGAGGCTGGGACAAAAGTCCTAGCCTCCCAATTGTCTTTGGATTGTCGAGCAAAACGCAGTGGTTGAGTGGGCTCTACTACGCTGATTTCATCAGCTTTTACAGCCCTACTCAACTGTGCGAAGGTGGGACGACGAAATCGAATTCTAACGAATTACCGATTTCTGTCCCACTCTCTTCTATAAATTCTTTCTTTTCTTAGCCTTCTTGGTCAAGGAGACATCGCAATGATAAATTTCTTCTGTTAGGAGGGTCGTTATTGCAAAATCGTCAACTTCTGGTCTCAGATCTACTTCATAATCCAAGGTAAGCTGTTCCCCATTTTGGCTTGTATTGACCGAAATCAAGTCGACTTCTGTACAATTGCGATCCAGCAGACGGCTGATTTTCTCCGCAATCCTAGACTTATTTTCTAGCTCAATCGTCAGGTGACGGCGCCGTTGGTGGTCGGTCTTACTTTGCTTGGTTTCCAGCAAGAGCCAGATAGCCAATAGAAAGGCCGTAAACAAAACTGCTAATAAGAGGTAACCCGAGCCAGCTGCCAAACCAATAATCATGGCTAGGAAAATCGCAATCAATTCTCTCGAGCCGCTGGTAGCAGACCGAAATCGAATCAAGCTAAAGGTCCCTGCTACTGCAATCGAGGTCCCCAGACTCCCATTCACCAGGAAAATCACCAGGGTCATCATGCAGGGAAGCAAGGTGAGACTGACGATAAATTCACGCGTATAGAGAGTACGGTATTTGTAGGTCCAAGACAGTGCCATCCCGAGCACCAGGCTGACCAGTAAGGCTAGCATCAGGCGCACCGGATCTACGGTTGCTGTAGCATTATTAAAAATAGAATCAAATAGATTAGACATAGGCAGCACCTGTCCTTTCTTGAATTGGCGTTGGTGCATAATCTAAGCCTTGTGACTTATGGTAGGCACAACTGTATTTCGAAAATTTCTGTTTGACCAGCCCGTACTTATCCAGAATGTCCTTCAGCCACTGAGGTTCTTCACCTGGGGCCTTGATTTCCATAATGATGGTATTTTCTTCTAATAAAGGCTCCCCAGCTTTCCCACGAAGGAGACTGACCTGCTGATCACGATAGACCAAGTTTTGATCCAGGGTGACCCGAATCTTATTGTAAAGATAGCCTTGGATGCTCTTCTTTTCTTTTAAGGACAAACGATCGTAATAGATGTACATCTGAGGCTGTAGGCGGTTATCATAGCGCTGGCGCAGAGCTTGGATTTCTTGCACCAAATCCAGATCCTGAATGGTCTGATCCACTAGTCCATCCGTCATGAGGCGGGTGATGGAGGAAGGGTTCGAGACCAGGCGGAACTTATGACCAATTCCTTCTGCATCCTTTGATTTTACTTCTAGAAAAGCCGGACTCTCCACTGTTGGATGCTCCACATAGGTCCGCATCCGGATCTTTTCACGACGGTTCTGTTTAGCAAGGGCATCTTGGATCACATCAAAGTCTTCGGTATCAAAATAGACATTCGAAATCGTGGAGATGGGATAATCGTCTTCAACAACATATTTCTTCAAATCTTTCAATAAATCATCCAAGTCTTCTTTATTCACCACATATTTGGTTTCAATCCGCTTGAAGCTTGTCTCTACCGTTTTTTTCATGTTTTTCTCCTTTTGTTCTATAATAAGCTGTCATTTTCTTTATCGTTTTTTGTTGCAAAGCCATAAGTCGCTTTACTTGTTCCTTAGTTTAGTGGCCTTTTCTTAAGCTTTCATTAAGCCAAACTTAAAGAAAACTAAAGTTAAGGTTCCTTTCAGAAAAACTTTAGAAAACTTTCAGCTAGCAACTTTAGACTAGGAGCATATCAATGGAACGAGAGGAAAAGCTCATGAAATCAAACAAATGGAAATTCTTATTAACGGGGGCCGCGACCCTCACCTTACTGACAGCTTGTACCCAAGCGTCATCTCAATCAGCTACAACAAACAATACCGCCCAAACAACCGCAACTTCTACTTCAAATAGTAAAACAGATAGCTCCAACTATTTTACAGATAAGGACAAGGACACTTCTTATGATGAAAGTACAGCCTCTACTGTAAAACTGTCTGGATCTTCTGCAACTGTTTCAGGGGACGGCGTAGCCGTTTCTGGATCCACCGTGACCATCTCGAAGGCCGGAACCTATGTCATCTCTGGTGAATCCGATGGGGTTCAAATCAAAGTCGAAGCAGGTGACTCAGATGATGTTCATATCGTCTTAAAAGGCGTTACCATGACCAACACCAACGCGCCAATCTCTGCTACAAAAGCAGGGCATGTCTACCTGACTCTAGCAGAGGGCATGACCAATACCCTATCTGATTCAAGTTCAAACAATGATGAAGATGCCGATGCGGTCATCTTCTCTAAAGGCGACCTTACCATCAATGGTTCAGGTACGCTCAACATTGATGCCAAGAAGAACAACGGGATCAAGGCCAATGATACCCTCCACATCACAGGTGGAACCTATAAGATCACGGCTGTTGGAGATGCCTTCAACGTCAATGATGAACTCAATATCACCGGTACGACAATGACCATCGATGCAGATGAAGATGCAGTCAAGGTGGATAATGATGAAGATACATCTGTTGGAACCATGTATCTGTCTGACAATACCATGACCATTTCAGCTGGGGACGATGGCATCCATGCTTCTGGTGATCTGGTCATCGATAGCGGTACCTACAAGGTAACTGAGTCTGTCGAAGGGCTTGAAGGAAAATCGATTACCATCAACGGAGGGGATATCACCATCTACGCAAGCGATGACGGTGTCAATGCGGCCAATGCCAATGCCAACCAAGATGAAATTTTCTTCACTATGAATGGTGGAACCCTCAACGTTGAAGTTGGCCAAGGCGATACCGATCCAATCGACTCTAACGGCAACGTCACTGTGGCTGGAGGAACCATCAATTTGACGGGGCAATCCGGCTTCGACTTTGATGGAACGGCCACCTACACTGGCGGAGACATCTATATCAACGGTGAAAAACAAACGGAAATTGTCAACTCCATGCCTGGAGGAGGTGGGGCTCCAGGCGGTGGCGGACCTCAAGGCGGTGGACCTGGCGGGCCTGGTGGACGCTAAGCCCTTCTTTCAAGGCCACTAACTAAAGCACACGAGAGAGTGGGACAGAAATCGGTAATTCGTTAGAATTCGATTTCGTCGTCCCACCTCCGCACAGTTGAGTAGGGCTRTAAAAGCTGATGAAATCAGCGTAGTAGAGCCCACTCAACCACTGCGTCTTGCTCGACAATCCAAAGACAATTGAGAGGCTAGGACTTTTATCCCAGCCTCCACGCTTCAAATGAGATCACAAGGAGCTGACCCTTACAGGAGAGAAAGCTTGTATGAATACCTACTTCGTACAAGATCTCTCCTGTTTTTTCGTGCTTTCCAAGCTTTTATAGTGTACAATAGAAGAAATAGCGCTCTATAATTAGAAAGGGATTTACATGATGTCTAAAAAAATCACTCTCCTTGCAACGCTCTTTTTGAGTCTTTTCTTCTTGACAGCCTGTATGTCTGATTTTGAATCACATTTCAAACCGGATGAAACGAGCTCTCGTACCTCTTCTAAAAAACAAGAGAAAAGTGAAAAAGAAGCCTCATCATTAAAAAAATCATCTAAAGCTAGCTCTTCCAAAAAAGAGAAGAAAGAGTCTGAGACAGAAACCAGCTCTAGCAAAAAAATGGAGGAGCTCCCTGCCAATGCTAGCGAAGCTCCAACAGACAAGATCTATGCAACAGGCGATTCTGTCGTTTACTATAAAAAATATGACGGTGGATTAAAAGTGCATACACCTGATTTCGAAGGCTATACAACAAAAATAGTCAAAAAAATTCTTGGAAAACCTGAAAAAACCCATGTTGATTCAAATTATATGCTCGAGACCTTTTCAGAAAAGGAAAAAGAAAACCTTGTTAATCTCTATCAAGAGGGTCTTTTAACAGAGGAGCAACTCCATGCTTTTTGGGCTGGTGTAGTCGATCTAGCTCAAACGTCTCAATTAGAGCAAACTTTTACAGTCTTTACCTACAAAGAAGGACAAGTTCAACTTGTCTTTAAAGATGACAACCTTGTCTATGTTACTCCAGATCCAGAAGTGCTTTATTTTAACTAAGAAAAAGCCCTCTTCTCTGTTGAGAAGGGGGCTTTGTTTCACATGAAACTATGGATAGAGGAAGCTTAGTCTTCTTCCATTTTTTGAGGTTGATAGGCTATCATTCCTAGGCCAATACACAAGCCCAAAACTAGGGTAAGGAAGGTGACTTGTCCTCCTATCTGACCAGATAAGGAAATGGTTTCCCTTAGTCCCGATACGGTATAACTCATCGGCAACAGCGGATGAATAGCTTGGAAGAAACGATTGGTGAGGGCAAGCGGATAAGTCCCTGCACTAGAAGCCAGTTGAAGGAGCAAGAGAATCAAAGAGATAAAAGCTCCGACCTTGTTGTTCCATGTCGTTAAGGCAGTCACCATGGACATGAAGGTCACACTTCCTAGCACACAGAGGAAGAGAGTCAAGCTTTCATGGTTTGCCGCCATTCCTAGCAGGTGGACAGCTCCGTAGACCAGGATACCAGCTAAGACCGCAATCATCCCGTTCACTTCCAATCTCGATTTAAGCCAAGCCCAACGACTTTCTGGATGACGGCCAGATGGCAATTTTGCAAAAATCATATTGGTAGAAAGAGCCGCGACGAAAAGGGCAACAGATATCATATAAGGTGCCATCCCCACTCCATTCACTGAAACATTGTCATGGTCTGTCTTCGAAAGAGTGATTGGATCTGACAATACGCTTGCATTTTCTTTTTCAGTGCTAGCGCTATTTAGTTGGTCCTTAGCTGAACTCAAGCCTTGACTAAGATTCTGACTACCTGTTTGGAGATCACCCAAGCCTCCAACAAGAACCTGACCTCCTGTCGCTAATTGACCAGATCCATCAGCTATTTTAGTTGCACCATCCGCCAATTGCTGAGAACCTGATAGTAACTGACCTGATTTATCCGATAACTGATCGACTCCTGACACCAGTTGATCAACACCGCTAGCCAAAACTGGTGTTTGACCATTTAGTTGACCGATCCCATTAGCTAGTAGTCCTGCTCCTGTTGTTAATTCACTAGACTTACTAGTCAATTGGTTGGCTCCTGAAGCTAATTGAGCCATTCCAGCAGTCAGAGTTGGCATTTTCCCATTTAGGTCCCCCAAGCCTGCTGCTAGTTGATTACTTCCCATTACCAAGTCACCAGATTTCTGCTCCAGCTGACTTGTCCCCGCACTCAATTGAGTAGCTCCTGCTATCAAGCTACTGCTATTATCCGTAAGCTGACCAGCTCCGCCGGCTAACTGATCCACCCCTGTCGTATAGAGTTGAACTCCCTGGCTAAGGGTTTGGCTAGCTGGGAGAAGTTGCTCTGTTACTGCGGTCTGTAGGGAGCTCAAGCTAGTTGAAAGAGTATTCAAGGTAGACGAAGCTGTTGGCAAGATCTGGTTGGCACTTTCTTTTACTGTGGCCAAGGAACTCTCGGTTGTTAAGCTTTCTTGCAAGCCTTGAACAGTGGTTAAAATCGCTTGAGCAGAAGTCTCCGTGGTACTTGAAGTAGCAGAGACAGCAGCCGTCATTTCTGCCTGTTGCTCAGCTGTCATCGATTGATAGGCAGCAGTAGCTTGAAGATTGGCTAGTACTGAATTACGGTCAGCCTGTGCTGCTACTGAAATCCCTTGAGCAGAGGTGGCGATGCTTGCCAAAGCTGTACTGAGTTGACTGGTATCCCCACTCGTGTTCTGAATAGCTTCATTTAATTGGGTGAGGCCTGCTGTTAATTGGGCAAGTTGCTCTTGTTGATTTGGTGATGGAGTAAGTTGGGTGGATAAGGTTTGAATGCCTGCCTCTAACTGAGACACTCCATTTCTTAATGTTTCCGATTGGCCGCTTAATTGACTAGCTCCACCACTGAGAGTAGCAAGCCCTGAGCTATAGCTTGTTAGGCCAGCCGTCAAATTACTAGCACCAAGATTCAACTGACTGACTCCTTTTGTGTAGGTATCCAGTCCCGTTGAGAGAGTCGTCATCCCTGTATGCAATTGGCCAATTCCAGAGGCTAACTGTGGCGTTTGACTAGCCATTTGGTTCAAACCATCTCCCAGCTGTCCAACACCAGATGTATAGGTCGTCAGTCCACTACTAAAGGTAGTAAAACCATCATGAAGTTGCCCAACTCCCGATACGAGGGTGGGAACTTTCTCCTGCATTTGATGAAGACCAGTTCCTAATTGGCCAACTCCATTGGTGTAGGCCAAGAGACCAGTGCTAAGAGTCTGTGCCCCATTTGAAAAAGACAGACTCGAATTGGACAAGGTGGTCAAATGGTCTGTCAGGGTCTGTCCACCCTCTTTTAGCTGACCAGCACCGGTCGCTAATTTCTGGCTTCCTTCCGCTGCTGTTCCCATCCCTGCCTTCAAGCTTCCCATCTTTTCGAAAAGAGCGCTGGTATAGGTTTGGGTGACATTACTAGCAACGGTTTGCTGGATTTTTATCATGGCTGAATCACTCATCTTACCAGCAATAAAGCTATGCCCACTAGATGTTTGGTAGGCAATGGTCATCTGTTCCGGATGATTGGTTAAGATAGAAGCAGCTTTAGCAGATAGATCTTTGGGCAAGGTCACCACCATATAGTAATCACCCTTTTCCAGCCCCTCTTTAGCTGCTCTTTCATCGACAATATGAAAATCCAGAGCGTCACTTTTCTCAAAATTGGACACCATGTCTTTTCCGATTGTCAATTCTTCTTCCTGATAACGAGCTGGCTGGTCTTGATTGACAACTGCTACTGGCAGGTCAGAAACCTTGCCATAAGGATCCCACATAGAGGATAGAAAGATCACATTGTAGAGAGCTGGTATCAAGGCAACCCCGATCATCACAACGATGAAGGTCGGTTTCCTAAAAATCGCTTTCCATTCCTTAAACATTTTTTGTCTCCTTTTTATACACATTGTCTAATTTTTTTGATATAATTGATTATACAGTTCTTTTCAAAAACCGCAAGTTAAAAAATCATTTTTGGACACTGTGTATAATTTTGTGTATAAAAGAGGGAGACTAGAATGGTTACCGAAAGCAACAAGCGAATAAAAACAAAACGGATCATCCAGGAAGCCATGGTTGACCTGCTTCATAGGGAGTCCTTTGATGAGATCTCAACCGTACAATTGGCAAAAGAGGCTGGTATCAGCCGGAGTAGCTTCTATACCCACTACCGCGATAAGTACGATATGATCGAGCGCTACCAACAGGAATTTTTCCACAAAGTGGAATACATCTTCGACAAACAACAAGATGATAAACACCAAGCTGTTACAGAAGTTTTCGAATTTCTCACCAAGGAGCCCCTCTTTGCAGTCCTTCTAACCGAGAATGGGACAAAAGAAATTCAATCCTTCTTGCGACACAAGCTACAAGTTCTACTCGTCGATAGCTTGCAAGAGCGTTATGGCCATCGATCTTTGACAGAAGTCGAAAGAGACTATAGTTCTGTCTACCTCACCAATGCCTTCTTTGGAGTCTGTCAAATGTGGGTGGCGCGTGGGCAAAAAGAAAGCCCCCAACAAATGGCGGACTTCCTATTAAAAATGCTGGAGTAGAAAAGAGACCTCGGTCTCTTTTTATGTTATGTTTTTTTAGTTCCCTGCTCCTAAAAATTGATCCACAAAGAAACTGAAGTAAGATTTTTCTCCTGTGATCAGGACACACTTCCCTTCCAAACCGTATCGTAGGAGTTTGGCCTCCTGATCCTTGAGACGAAGAACTCCCTCTATTTTGAAAAAGTTCCCCTGTTCTGTCCGAGTGGCACTTGAAGCAATTGAGCTAATACGGGCCTCTAGCGTAATTGGTTTTTGTTTACTTCCCTGTGTGCTAAAGCGAATCCGATCACCTACATGAATCGTGGCTATATCTTTTGAAGGAATATAGGTAACAATCTTGACTTCTTTTTCTTTCTGAATGAGTGGATAAACTTGAGCCAAAGGAGTACCTTCCGCTACAATACTCGCTCCTTTTGTTTCATCATTCAAATGAATCACCCCTTCATCCTTGGCTAGAATCTGAGTCTTCTGAAGAAGATTTTCTTGTGTTTTTAACTTACTGTCTAGATCTGCAATTTGCTGAGAAAGAAGCAGTAAATCTTGTCCAACTTTACTCAGCTGTTGAGCTTTCAGAGAGGCTATTTGACTATCTAAGCTGGTCGAAAAAGCTTGTTGGCTTCCAGATCCCGCATATTGGATGCGATAATTAGAAATACTCGCCTCTAACTGCTGGATTTGACTATCTAGCTGACTGATAAAAGAAGCTTGTGCTTGAGCGTTTTCTTCTCCATGTGGTTGCTGAGCGTAACTCTGGTAGAGAGAGTAAAGTGGATGAGTCGCATCCAGACTTCTTCCCTCTAGTAGAGCTGATTTTAGACTATGGTAATCAGTTAATCGCTTCTCTTGGTCTTGGATAGCTTGGCCAATTTCTGCTTGACTGGAACTTGCACTGGCATTTTGAGAAGCAATGGTTGCATTTTGTTGATGGGCTTGCGCTTGGAGAATCGCTATTTGTTGCTGGTAATCCTTAAACAGCTGGTCATACCCAAAATGCTCATTTCCTGTAAATTGGCTCTCCCCGGTCTCAATGCTCGTTTTCAACAATTTTAATTGTTCCTCCTGTTTCTTTAAGAGGTCGAGCTGTTGCGTTAAGCTCATCCCTTGTTGCTTTTCCTGATCCCCTTGGTATTCTACCAAGATTTCTCCCTTCTTAATCTCTTTATTTTCCTTCAAATGGTTGACTTGAATGGGAGAATTACTCGTTGACTGGATTTGGTCCACCACGCGCGTAGCTTCAATCGTCCCACGACTAGACAAGGTCACTTCCTTCTTGGCAAAGACAGAGAAGCCTACAACAAACAATAGTAAAAGAAAACAAGGGACTACCCATAAACTAGCAAAATTATGGAAACGTTTCTGATAGAATTCTGCACTTTCAAAATATTTTTCGTTCATCATACTTTCTTTTTTTCTCCTAGTCCTCTCTTAACAAGTAACCAAATGGCTGTAATAGCCATTCTTTTTCAGCAGTTCTTCATGGCTCCCTTCTTCTTTCAGACGACCTTGGTCCATGAGGAAGACTTTTTCAGACCGTTCTGCAATCGTTAACCGATGGGCGATAAAGATAATCGTTTTGTCTAAGGCCATCAAGCGGTCCACAATTTTCTTCTCCGTCAAGATATCCAGGCTGCTGGTCGCTTCATCCAAAATCAAAATCGGAGCGTCCGTTAATAAGGCACGCGCCAAGGCAATCCGCTGCCGTTGACCACCAGAGATTCCCATGCCATCCGTAGTCAATTCTGTTTGGTAATTGAGGGGCATACGCTCAATGTCTTCTCGAATTCCTGCGATTTTAACAGCGCGCAAGATATCTTCCTGACTAGTTCCTTCCCGCGCTCCCAGTAACAAGTTCTCTAAAATCGTACCATTAAAGACATAGGGCTGCTGGGGTAAATAATTGATTTGCTGGCGGAGCATGGTCTTATCCACTTGCTGGATATCCGTACCTCCCAGACGAATCGTCCCTTTATTGGGTTGGTAGAAATTCACCATCATCTTTGCTAGCGTGGTTTTTCCAGAACCTGAAATACCAACAAAACTTACCTTGCTCCCTTTTTTAATCGTGAGACTGATATCGGTAAGAACATTGGCTCCAAAACCGTATTTGTAGTCTACTCCCTCAAAAACCAGATCACCATCGAGAGCCTCACTCTCTTGAAGAGGCTTCTTCTCTGCGAACTCAGAGTCTATCAAATAGACTTCATTCAGACGGGTATTGGCCACTCGGGCTGCTTGAAGTTTGGTTTGGAGGTTGATCAAGTTCTCTAAAGGTCCTGTGAAATAAACAAGGAGAGTATTGTAGGTGATCAACTGCCCCAAGCTCAATTCTTGCTTCATGACCAAATGAGCTCCCAACCACAAGACCAAGACATTCAAAATCAACTGGGCCAAGTGTTTGAGCCCCTTTTGTAGACTCTCCGCCTTACTCATGGCAAAGGACTTCTTGAGATAGTCCACAAATTCTGAGTCAATCTTTTGATAGCGACTACGCTCACTGGTAAGAGACTTGATAGTTTCGATCCCATTGATATCTTCGATGATGGAAGAAGACAAGACACTATTGGCTTCCATGGTTTCATTATTTAAGCGCTCAAAAGGCTTCATAAAGGCAAAAATAATGACCGCATAAATCGGTAGCAAGAGAATAGTCAAGAAAAAGAGGTGAGCATTTTGGCTAAACAGGACTACAGATAAAATCAAAACAATAGACAGATCCAAAAAGATTGAAAGCAGTGTACTAGCCAGAGCATCGATAATGCGGTTGGCATCTGTAAAACGTGACACCACTTCTCCTGTCCGTCGAGTCGCAAAGAAACTCATAGGCAACTGAAAAACATGCTTAATATAGGATAAAATGACATCAATAGACAATCGTTGACCTAGAACTAGAAGCAAATAATCTTGCGCATAGGTCAGGACTTGCTGTAAGATGTAAACCACGATCAACCCTAGTGAAATCACACTCAGCGTCTGCTTCATCTGATCAGGCACATAGGTATCAATAATCGATTGTAGGTAGTAAGAACCCACAATATTGATGAGGGTTACCAATAACGTTGCAAGAACAATATGCAGAACCAATTGCCGCTGTTTAAACAAAAGAGGGACAAAATCTAAAAGCCCATTTTTCTTTTCTTTACTTGGTTGATAGGCTGGAGTCGGGGCCAAGGCGATAACAATCCCTGTCCATTCCTGTTCAAACTCTTCGATCGTTAATTTGGTCATCTTTACCTTTGGATCTGGATCGGCTATGTAAAGATACTTTTTATCTTTTTTATAGACTACGTAATAGTGAGGGAGACGCCCATCCTTGATCACGTGGACAATCAATGGATAGGTCACTCCTTCCAAGTCAAAAAGTGTGCGATCTGCTCGGAAGGCGCGTGTCTCAAATCCCAACTCTTCAGCCACCTTGACCAGACCTAAGGCGGTCGTTCCATCTGCAGTCGTTTTTGCCTTCTCCCGCAGACTGGCTAAAGAATAGTATGAGCCATAGTAGCCAAAAACCATGGCCAAAGCCGCAACACCGCAGTCTCTCATATCAACTTGTTGGCGATAATGTTTTTTCTTAAATCCCATAAGAACCCTTTCCAATCGTTTGTTTCATCTTAACAAAAAGGACTATCTGAGAAGAAAAAATCGCTATTTGGTTTATTATTTTAGGTATTCGGTCACAAAAATCTCCAATTCAGGAGAGTTGTTATTTATTTTGTAAAAGAAAAACCGCCTATTTTACAGACGGTCATTTCTTTCTATGAAGGAAACTTAGGGAGCAAATAAGGGAACAAACCCAGAAAACAACGGTTTAAGACAAAACAAAAAGCCCACTGTTGTAGGCTTTCTGCAAGTTTTTTCTTAAAATTAAAGCATTTTGTTGTAGAATTCAACGACAAGTGCTTCGTTGATTTCTGGGTTGATTTCATCGCGTTCTGGCAAGCGAGTCAATGAACCTTCTAATTTTTCAGCATCGAATGATACGAATGCTGGACGTCCAAGAGTTGCTTCAACAGCTTCAAGGATAGCTGGAACTTTAGCTGATTTTTCACGAACTGAGATCACTTGACCTGGAGTTACGCGGTATGAAGGGATATCAACGCGTTTTCCGTCAACAAGGATGTGACCGTGGTTAACGAATTGACGAGCTTGACGACGAGTAGTCGCAAGTCCAAGACGGTAAACAACGTTATCCAAACGACGTTCCAAAAGAAGCATGAAGTTGAAACCGACAGTTCCTTCTTTGATCTTAGTAGCTTGTACGAACAAGTTACGGAATTGTTTTTCACCAAGTCCGTAAGAGAAACGAAGTTTTTGTTTTTCAGCTAATTGCAAACCGTATTCTGACAATTTTGAACGGTTGTTTGGTCCGTGTTGACCTGGTACGTAGTTACGACGTGCCAATTCTTTACCTGTACCTGTAAGTGACAAGCCAAGACGGCGAGATTGTTTCCAAGATGGTCCTGTATAACGTGACATTTGAAATGTCCTCCTATAAAAATAATTTTTGTAGGAAATAACGTTTTAGACAAACCTGATTCGTTCAGAAAGCCTTCGCCCAAACAGCAAAGGTTACTTTTCTAGCTGGCTTCCTGTTGACGAGCTTCATTTTGTCCTGCTGTCATTTCGCACAAATTCTATTATACCACCAATACCAGCCCTTGTAAAGTTGCTTTCTCATTTTTTTGATTTCTTTCTATAAATAAAAAGCAAAATGAGGCCTTCTAGCTAGGGTCTTTCTAAACCACATATTTTTGACGCGGATAGCCATGTATTTTCATCCCTATCCAATATTTTTATCTTGTTTACAGGAATCTTTACACCTTTTTTACAACTTGTCAACCATGATTGTTCTAACACCCTCCTAAGTCCCTTTAATGTAGCAGGATGAAGAATATAGATAAGACGACTCTTCAAAAGATTCCCTGTCTAATATTGACAGATTTGATTGCAAAATTGACATCTTTGTCAATCAATTTACACAACTAGTGTCTATGATATGCTCAGGTCATCAAAAAACCATCTCCAAGAAGAGACGGTTGGAAGTTGTAGCTTACCCTAGCTACATTAGTCTAAGTAATGAATCAGATTTTTCTCAGTTAAAATATCTGAGTAAGTATACGATTCAACATAGGTTGCTGCTGGTTCACCAGGTAAACTGTTTTCATTTGTGTACTCAATAATAAACAAAGAAGGATAAACTTCAATTAATCGACCAAACTTATTTTTTTGACGTTTACGACCATTTTCCAAGGTCATTTCAACAATTTGACCTTCATGAGCCTTGATTTCTTCTTTGATTTTTTTCATTTTTGCTACATCTGTAAATGCATCACTCATTCATTATTCCTCTACTCTCTTTGATATGCTGGAGAACTTATTATATTCTTTCTGGAAGATTAACTCCACTGTTCCACGCGCTCCTGAACGGTTTTTTTCAATGATGACTTCAACCTTGTTATTCGGCATGCCTTCTTCTTCCTCACCTGCACGTTCATAATAATCATCACGGTATAGAAAGGCAACAATATCTGCATCCTGCTCGATGGATCCTGATTCACGGATATCTGATAGAACCGGACGCTTATCCTGTCTTTGTTCGACTCCCCGAGACAGCTGACTAAGGGCAATCACAGGGACCTTCAATTCTTTTGCCAAAATTTTTAATTGACGAGAGATTTCTGAGACTTCCTGTTGCCGGTTTTCACGTCCAGTCCCTGTAATCAACTGCAAGTAGTCGATAAGGATCAAGCCAAGATTACCTGTTTCTTGTGCTAACTTTCTAGAACGAGACCGAATTTCTGTAATCCGAATACCAGGAGTATCATCTATATAAATGCTGGCATTGGCTAGATTTCCTTGGGCAATGGCATACTTCCGCCACTCATCATCTGTCAACTGACCGGTACGAATAGAATGAGACTCAATCAAGCCCTCTGCTGCCAACATCCGGTCCACCAAACTTTCAGCACCCATTTCCAGCGAGAAAATAGCAACTGTTTTATCCAACTTGGTTCCGATATTCTGGGCAATATTTAGAGCAAAGGCAGTCTTACCAACCGCTGGACGAGCCGCAAGAATAATCAACTCTTCTTCATGAAGACCTGTTGTCATATGATCAAGATCTCGATAACCTGTTGCAATCCCCGTAATATCCGTTGTCTGCAATGAGCGAGTTTCAAGACTTCCAAAGTTGATATTTAGGATATCCTTGATATTCTTGAAACCACTTCGATTGGCATTTTCACTAACATCAATCAGGGCTTTTTCTGCGCCTGCAATAATCTCATCCGACGGACTCGCTCCATCATATGCTTGATTAATGCTCTCCGTTAAACGGGCAATCAAGCGTCTTAGAACTGCTTTTTCGGAAACAATCTTTGCGTAATATTCCGCATTGGCTGAGGTCGGAACAGAGTTGATAACTTCAGCTAGATAAGAGAGACCACCGATATTTTGCAAGTCCCCTTGGCTATCTAAAATATTGCGAACGGTCGTCGCATCAATAGCATCTCCCCTATCTGCAAGGTCAATCATCGCCTTAAAAATTAACCGATGGGCATATTTAAAGAAATCTGCTGGCTCAATAAACTCACGAACAAAAACCAGTTTTCCCTCATCAATAAAGATGGCTCCTAAGACAGATTGCTCTGCTTGGATATCTTGAGGCTGGGTTCTTAATTCTTCTATCTCAGCCATAGTCATTCCTTTCTAACGATTTACTTAACCTTCGTTTACCCGAATTTGGATAATACCTGTAATATCCTGATAAATTTTAACAGGCACATCAATCAAGCCGACAGAGCGAATTGGAGAAGCCACTTGAATGTGACGCTTGTCGATTTTGATTCCAAATTGTTTTTGTAGTTCTTCTGCAATTTTTTTATTGGTAATAGAACCAAATGTACGTCCATCAGGGCCAATTTTTTCTGTAAATTGGACAACGGTCGTTTCTTCTGCTAATTTCGCTTGAATGTTTTTCGCTTCTGCGACTAATTCCGCATGGGCTTTTTCTTCAGATTTTTGCTTACCACGAAGCTCCCCAATCGCTTGGGCGTTAGCTTCTTTGGCTAAATTCTTTTTGATCAAAAAGTTTTGAGCATAACCTGTTGGGACTTCTTTGATTTCCCCTTTTTTTCCTTTTCCTTTTACATCTGCTAAAAAGATAACTTTCATTCTTCTTCCTCCTTATCCTTTTGGACCTCTTCTTGAATACAGTCAATCAATTGGGTACGAACTTGATCGATGGTTACATCTTCCAATTGAGAAGCCGCCGAATTAAAGTGGCCTCCGCCTCCCATTTGCTCCATAATTTTTTGCACGTTGACTTTGCTTCTGCTTCGAGCTGAAATGGAAATGCTTCCTTGTTCATTCAGAGCAATGACAAAGGTCGCCTCAATTTTAGACATGGCCAACATACTATCGGCTGCTTTACTAATGGTAACCGTTCCATAAGGAACATCTGCTGCGCCTGTTGCCACAATAATATGTGGGAAGACCATTTGACCATTTAGAATCAATTCATTTACTTCGCGGTACTCATCGAAGTTAATTGCTGAAATTTCCTGGATGAGGACACTATCACTGCCTCGGCTTCGTAAATAACTAGCTACATCAAATGTACGGCTCGTTACGCGAACAGAGAAATTCTTGGTATCCAACATAATTCCAGCCATCAAAACACTGGCTTGTATCTTATTCAAGCGGTTCTTCTTAGAATTCTGGAACTGAAGCAATTCCGTAACCAACTCACTTGCACTACTTGCTCCACTTTCAATATAAGTGATCATGGCATTTTCAGGGAAATCTTCATCCCGTCTATGGTGGTCAATGACAATGACTTGGTGAAACTTCTCATACAAATCATTTGAAAGCGTAAGAGCTGTCTTCGAATGGTCTACCATAATCAAAAGGGATTGATCGGTTACCATCCGTAGAGCATCTGAAACCGTTACGAGTTTAGTCGCTCCATCTGATTGAATTTTTTCAACCGCTCGTTTGATATCCTGAGCCATAGACCTATCATCATAAACTGCATAAGAGCGTTCGTTGATATTGTTTGCAAATAATTGCATCCCAATCGATGCCCCCAAAGCATCCATGTCTAATTTTTTGTGGCCAACAACAAATACCTGATCAACCGATTTAATTTTTTCAGAAATAGCTGTCATCATCGCACGAGTACGTGTACGGGTGCGCTTGATAGAAGAAGCTGTCCCCCCTCCAAAGAAAATAGGATCCTTACCTTCTTCTTTTTCTTTTACAACCGCTTGGTCACCCCCTCGAACCTCAGCTAAGTTTAGATTCGATAAAGCAACTCTACCAATTTCATCATGATTGCCATCTCCGTATGAGAATCCCATACTTACCGTAATGGGTAATTCACGATTTTTCGCTTCCTCACGGAATTGGTCAATAATAGAAAATTTGGATTCGATTAATTGTTCAAGAACGGTATAGTCGGTAAAAAGATAAAAGCGATCCATCCCGACTCTTCGGTAAAACATATGGTATTTTTCCGAAAATTCTTCAACAAAGTTTGCAATAAAACCATTGATACTACTGATATCTGAATCAGACACAACATCTTCTAAATCATCATAGTTGTCTACGGACATAATCCCGATGACCGGCCTAGTCGTTACAAGACCGACGTTGGCCTCATACTCACTAGACGCATCAAAAAAATAAACGACACTGGCCTGGGAATCTAGATAAACAGAATATTTCTTATCTCCAATGGTTGCATAATGGCCTTTCCCTTCAAAAGGAATCGCCAACACTTGTTGCAGGTATTCCACATCGAATTGCCCATCCTCAGTAGAGAAAATCAACTCCGCATAAGGATTGAACCACTCAACTTCATTGGTTTCACCGTTTACCTTGATTACACCAACTGGCATTTTATCCAGTAGCGATGCCAACCCATTTTCAGCCTGATGATTGACATATTGAATTTGTTCTAGCTCATCCAATTCTACTTGCTTTAATTGATGAAGAAAGAGATAGATGACACCGGAAAGAATCAACAGAATCACAAATAAATTTGCAATTGAACCACCCAATAATCTGGAACTGATGGCTAATATAATAAATGCTAACAAACCTACCATACAATAATGGATAGGAGTCATACGAAATTTTTTCATCATAAACCTCTGTTGGGCCATTATACCATAAAATATAAGAAAAAGCGAGGCCCGTCAAGCCTTTCCGCCAAAGAAAAAGCTGACAGCGATCAAGGTCCGGTCGCTCATTTGTCAAACAGTGTAAAGTATATTTACACTATTGTAAATATACTGTAAAACGAGAAAAGAAGTAGCTATTTGGCTACTTCTTCCACATATTTACATCCTAATAAGTTAGGATTCTTTTTCTTGATTCTTAGAAATACTCCGACTCTTGCCTTCAAGATACACCATCAAGATAGAAATGTCAGCTGGGTTGACACCTGAAATCCGGCTAGCTTGACCAATCGTTTCTGGATTAATCAATTTGAATTTTTGACGAGCTTCTGTTGCGATGGAGTCAATATCATCCCAGTCAATATTGGCAGGAATTCGTTTTTCTTCCATCCGCTTCATTTTTTCAACCTGATCTAAAGCTTTTGAGATATAACCCTCGTACTTAATTTCTGTTTCAATCAGCTCGATAATCTTATCATCTAGCTCTTCAGCAGCTGGTCCGATAAAGTTGACAACATCTTGATACGATACTTCTGGTCTTCTCAAAAATTCTTTGGCCGTGACAGCATCTGTCAATGGTTTAAAGCCTAGCGCTGCCACCTTCTCGTTCGTTTCCTTTACAGGTTTTAGCTTGATACTGTCAAGGCGCTTCATTTCATTTTCAAACTGATACTTCTTGGTTTCAAAACGTGCCCAACGTTCGTCATCAACTAGACCAACCTCGCGACCGATTTCTGTCAAGCGCATATCTGCATTATCATGACGAAGAATCAAACGATACTCAGCACGACTGGTTAACAGTCGATAGGGCTCAACTGTTCCTTTGGTCACCAAGTCATCGATCATGACCCCAATATAACCGTCACTCCGTTTCAATATGAGTTCGGGTTTTCCTTGGATTTTCAGCGCAGCATTAATCCCTGCCACAATTCCTTGGCCAGCGGCCTCCTCATAGCCAGACGTTCCGTTGGTTTGGCCTGCTGTAAAGAGACCTGAGATTTTCTTAGTTTCTAGTGTTGCTCGCAATTGATGTGGAAGGACCATATCATACTCAATCGCATAACCGGTTCGCATCATCTCAGCATTTTCCAATCCCTTAATAGAATGGACAAGATCTCTTTGCACATCTTCTGGTAAACTGGTTGACAAGCCTTGGACATAGACTTCTTCTGTATTACGTCCTTCTGGCTCAAGGAATAGCTGGTGGCGTTCCTTATCCGCAAAGCGAACAATCTTATCTTCAATAGATGGACAATAGCGAGGTCCAACTCCCTTTACAACACCTGTAAACATTGGAGCTCGGTGTAAATTGCTGTTGATGATTTCGTGGCTTTGACTATTGGTATAGGTTAACCAACAAGGGATTTGATCCTTTAAATAATCCTCGTCACGCGAATTGTAAGAAAAGTGATTTGGATTCTCATCACCTGGTTGAATTTCCGTTTCTTCATAATTGATTGACGATGCCTTTACACGTGGTGGCGTACCCGTTTTGAACCGTCCAATTTCTAGTCCTAAATTTTTGAGATTTTCAGCCAAATTGATAGAAGCAAGGCTATGGTTAGGTCCTGATGAATACTTGAGATCCCCAATGATGATTTCTCCACGTAAAGCCGTTCCAGTCGTGACAATGACAGCCTTGGCCCCATATTCTTGGTGGGTCGCTGTTCGAACACCAATAACCTTCCCATCTTCTACCAAAATTTCATCAATCATGGTTTGGCGAAGGGTCAAGTTTTCTTGATTCTCAACTGTCTTACGCATTTCCTTAGAATAGAGCTCTTTATCTGCTTGAGCACGAAGCGCACGAACTGCTGGGCCCTTTCCTGTATTCAACATTTTCATCTGAATATAGGATTTGTCAATATTCTTGGCCATCTCTCCACCGAGAGCATCTACCTCACGGACCACAATCCCTTTTGCTGATCCACCGATTGAGGGATTGCATGGTAAAAATGCCAACATTTCAATATTGATGGTTGCAAGTAGAACTTTACACCCCATCCGGCTCGCAGCAAGGGAGGCTTCTACTCCTGCATGTCCCGCTCCGATTACAATGATATCGTATTCTTCTATAAAATTATAAGTCATTTTTTCTCCTATTCTTTAAGATGGATGTGTCGTAATTGTCCGTCCCAATCTGGTAAGGCGGTTTTTAAAAATGCCGGCTTCAGATTAACAGTATGTAGATCATCTAAAGCAAGCCACCGGCAAGGTAATGGCTTCGCATCTTCTTGCATGGTTAACGGTGCATCTTCCAGTAAGTCCACCAAATAATGAAATTCAATGTTATGATAGTGGACCTCAGCTTGTTCAAAGCGATTTTCAACAATGAAAGCTAACTGAAGCGCTCTAGATGCGACCCCAAGTTCCTCTTTTACTTCTCGAACTACGGCATCTTCAGTAGCTTCATCCACTTGAATAGCACCTCCGATTGTATAAAAACCGTCCTCATCTTCTATGACGAACAAGCGATTGTCTTTTACAATCAAAGCAGTCGCTCTCACACCAAAAACAGTAGAACCTATTTTCGTCCGAAAATCCTGTTGCCTCATTTTACTTCCTTTCGAAATCACACAAAAATAGTCAAAACTCTGAGAAGTGCAGGACAAAAAAGCCTACAACATCCATGAGCTTTGACCATCATGACTATTGTTAAAGTTATTTTATCAAATCAAATCGTTTTGTCAATGCAAATCACTATTTGAGCAAGGTCTGCACACTGACGATAATCATCTGTATTCCTATCGAGAATAGTAAAAGTCCCATCATTTTTGTTATAATTTTCATCAAATTTTCTCCCAAGAAGCCTGCAATTTGTTTTGCACTTCTTAACAGGAGATAAGTGATGACACATAGTAGAGCAAAAGCAACTACGGTCATCAGTTGATTCTGCAAACCTCCATTAGCCAGACTTAAAGCAGTTGTAATTGTACCTGGTCCTGCAAAAAGTGGCATTGCAAGAGGAGAAATAGCAATAGACATTGGATCTGAATTTACTGCTTGCTGCTCCATTCCTTTATAGCTAGGTGAATGATTACCATTAATCATATGATAACCGATAACGGCCACTAATATTCCACCAGCAATTCTGAAAGAAACAATTGTAATTCCAAATACTTTAAAAATGAAATCTCCTGAAAAGATAAAAACAGTTACAATAACAAAGGCAATCAAAAGACTCCTAAAAGCAATTTTTCGTGAAATTTTTTGACTATCATCTGCTACTAAAGCCATGTAAGCAGGAAGATTTGAAATTGGGTTCATTATAGCGAAAAATGCCATAAATGCATAAAAAAAATTGAGAACTCATCGCTTTTACTTAGCTCCTTAACTCCAGTTAGATATACTGACAAACTTTACCATCTCGATAAGCATTGTCAATTAGTCCACCACCGAGACACTCTTCACCATCGTAAAAGACAACAGCCTGACCTGGTGTAATGGCCCGTTGAGGTTCTGCAAAAATTACCTCTGCCTTGTCACCCTTGACATGCACAGTCACTTTGGAATCTGGCTGGCGATAGCGGAACTTGGCTGTACACTCCAATGTAAACTCTTCTGGCATCTCTCGTGTAAAGTGAACTTGACTAGCTTGTAAACTTGTTGACATCAGTGCTTCATGATAGAATCCTTGACCGACATACAGAATATTTTGACTCAGATCTTTACCAACGACAAACCAAGGAGCATTGTCCCCACCTTGTTGGCCACCGATTCCAAGTCCACCCCGCTGACCGATCGTATAATACATCAAACCGGCATGCTCACCCATATCCCGTCCATCTACGGTCATCATTCGGCCTGGTTGGGCAGGGAGGTAGTTCCCTAGAAACTCTTTGAAATTCTTTTCTCCAATAAAGCAGATCCCAGTGGAATCTTTCTTTTTAGCCGTTGCCAATCCAGCCTCTTCAGCCAACCGGCGAACCTCAGGTTTTTCCAAATGTCCCAACGGGAACATGGTTTTTTGAAGTTGTTCTTGTGACAACTGGCTAAGGAAATAAGTTTGATCCTTCCCGTTGTCAACACCGCGTAGCATATGAACAATGCCATCCTCATCACGCGCCACACGCGCATAGTGACCCGTGGCTACATAATCGGCACCGAGTGTCATGGCATAATCTAAGAAGGCCTTAAATTTGATTTCTTTATTACACATGACATCCGGATTTGGTGTCCGGCCTGCACGGTATTCTGCAAGAAAGTATTCAAAGACACGATCCCAGTATTCTTTCTCAAAGTTGACAGAATAGTAAGGTATGCCAATTTGATCTGCAACTGCTGCTACATCTTTGTAATCTTCCGTAGCTGTACAGACGCCATTTTCATCTGTGTCGTCCCAGTTTTTCATGAAGATGCCAATGACATCGTAACCCTGTTGTTTTAACAACAAAGCTGTTACAGATGAATCGACACCACCACTCATTCCAACAACAACACGTGTTTTCGAGTTATCACTCATAGATTTCTCCCATCTTTTCGTTTCTCACGATTGAAGGTCGTGGTTTGCTTCAACGATTGAAGGTCGTTTTGAGCATTATCAATTGTAACACGCTTTATAGTAGAAAACAAGCATCTTGCCATCCTTCTTATTGGCTATTGTATCAATATGTTTACAAGTCCGTAAAGTAAATAGAGTCCTAGTAAAGAACTCTTCTAAATTATTTTAATACCAACCATTGGCCAGCCAGAAGTTTTTAGCTGCCGACCATGAACCATAGCGGTTGACAACATATTGATTGGCTACTTTTTCCTGATTTGCTTCGGATAAATCACCGTTTAAATAAGAAAGGGATAACTGGTAACGACCATAATATTTGCCATTTTGTGCTGTATAACTGCCACTTGATTCTTTCTGGGCAATCCATTCTTTAGCCGCTGCATCTTCGGCACTTAAGCCATCTGAAGCAGATACCGTAGTTGTTGCTTGTCCAGTGTTAGCTTTACTAGTGCTAGCTTGCTCTGTAGTATTAGTTGTTGCCTTGTCATCTTCAATCTCTAGAACTTGACCAACTGTAATAAGGTTAACATTGCTAATCTTATTTTTCTGAGCAATCGCATCAACCGTTGTATTCTTATTTTTAGCAATAGCTGATAAGGTATCACCTGACTTTACAGTGTAAGATTCTGCACTGGCAAGGACGGGAATAAACATTCCTGATAATAAGCTCAGTCCGATTACACGTTTTACAAAGATTTTTTTATTCATGGTTTTACACTCCTTTTCTGTATGTTCTTTATCTTACAGAAGAAATGTTTCAAAAACTTTATGAAATCACGTCAAATGTTTCAATAATATGTTAGCAAGAATAAAAAACACCTAAAATAAACTAGTTTTAAGTATCTTTTAAGTTTAAAACAAAATTTCCCTCTTAAATAGAAGAAAACATGCCCTAGATTTGTTATAATGAAAGAAAAGAAACCCTAAGGAGCTGACTGATGAATTCGCTTAAATTCCAATCCGTATTTGATATTATTGGACCGGTTATGATTGGACCTTCCAGTAGCCACACTGCTGGAGCTGTTCGTATTGGAAAAATTGTCTCTTCTATTTTTGGAGAGGATCCAACAGAAGTTGAATTTCAGTTGTTTAATTCCTTTGCCAAAACCTATCGCGGCCACGGGACAGACTTGGCCCTTGTAGCTGGTATTTTGGGTATGGACACAGATGATCCAAGAATTCCCAATAGTCTTGAAATTGCCCATGAAAGAGGAATTCGAATCGTCTGGTCTATTCAAAAGGAGAGCAATGCTCCTCATCCAAATACGACGACCATCACGGTGAAAAATGATCACAAAACCATCTCCGTCACAGGAATTTCCATTGGTGGGGGAAACATACAAGTTACCGAGTTAAATGGCTTTGCAATTTCTCTAAACATGAACACCCCAACTATTATTATTGTTCACCAAGACGTTCCTGGGATGATTGCCCATGTGACAGAAGCCCTTTCCCGCTATGATATCAATATCGCTCAAATGAACGTAACCCGTGAAAAAGCCGGTGAAAAGGCTATTATGATTATTGAAGTGGATTCTCGTAATTGTGACGAAGCTATTGAGTTAATCCGTCAAATTCCCCATTTACACAATGTGAATTTCTTTCAATAAGGAGACCCCATGTTTTATTCCATTACCGAACTAGTTGAACAAGCGACCCTCCACTATGAAGGAAATGTCGCAGAATTAATGATTGCAACTGAGTTTGAACTAACTGGTCGCGAGCGCGAAGAAGTTCTGACTCTTATGACACGAAACCTTGAGGTGATGAAAGAATCCGTTCATCTTGGACTCAATGACCAACTTTCTAGAAGTGGCTTGACCGGAGGAGATGCTGCAAAATTGGATCGCTATATTCGATCTGGAAAAGCCCTCTCCGACTATACTGTCCTAACCGCAGCCAAAAATGCTATCGCTGTCAACGAACACAATGCAAAAATGGGCTTAGTCTGTGCTACTCCCACTGCTGGATCAGCCGGTTGCTTACCTGCTGTTCTTACTTCAGCCATCGAGAAACTCCATTTAGATGAGCACCAACAATTGGAGTTCTTATTGGCCGCAGGAGCCTTTGGCCTGGTTATTGCCAACAATGCATCGATTTCAGGAGCCGAGGGAGGCTGTCAAGCCGAAGTGGGTTCCGCGGCAGCCATGAGTGCAGCTGCTTTGACGTTGGCTGCTGGGGGAAGTCCTTACCAAGCTAGCCAAGCCATTTGTTTCGTCATCAAAAATATGTTAGGCTTAATTTGTGATCCCGTTGCAGGACTGGTAGAGGTTCCTTGTGTCAAACGAAATGCTATGGGTGCAAGCTATGCCTATATTGCAGCGGATATGGCTCTAGCAGGAATTGAATCCAAAATCCCTGTCGATGAGGTCATTGACGCCATGTATCAAGTTGGATCTAGCCTACCAACTGCCTTTAGAGAAACGGCTGAAGGTGGTCTAGCAGCGACTCCAACTGGGAAACGACTACAGCATGAAATATTTGGAGACTAACCTATGAAGTACATATTTTTCGACTTGGATGGGACTTTAGTCGATAGTTCCGAAGGAATTGAAACCACCTTTCTACACACTTTCAAGGTGCTAGGAGTTCCTGCTCCTGATAAAGAGACTATTCGAACCTTTATGGGCCCTCCACTCGAAGTTACATTTACAAACCATCTTCCAAAAGAACTGGTCACAAAAGCTGTAGAAATCTATCGCACCTATTACAAAGAAACTGGCCAACAACAAACCTATCTCTACCCAGGTATCAAAGAACTCCTTCAACAATTGAAGGAATTGGGTTATCACTTATTCATCACCACCTCTAAGAATCAGGAAGTGAGTCTCGAAATAGCCCATTCACTAGGAATTAGTGATTGCTTTGAAGGGATTTATGGTTCTATCCCAGGATCCATGCACAAAGCTGATATCATTCAGCGTGTACTAGTGGATCATCAAATTCCAAAAGAGGAAGCTTGCATTGTTGGGGATACTAAATTTGATATCATTGGGGGAAAAACCATTGGTATTCACACAATTGCAGTCAGTTGGGGGTTTGCACCTCTAGAACAATTAAAAGAACAATTGCCTGATACCATCCTAGACTCTCCTCTAGAGTTACTCGCTTATTTAAATTCATAAAAGAGGTTTACAATTTTGTAAACTTCTTTTACTAATCTTTTCATGTCAGAATCAAAGATAATTGTCACAAAAGTTGACTAATAAAGTCATTCTTATTTACAACTCTTTACGTTCTCGTCAATATATGAAACAAAATAAAAAGAGGGTCTCCCCTCTTTTTTAGTATCCCCAAGCTGAAAGTCCTTGGTTTGAATAGGCATTATAAGCCGCTTGGATTTGATCATCAACTGTAGCAGTTGAACCCCAACCTGGCATTGTTTGGAAAAGACCACTAGCTCCAGATGGATTTGCTGCGTTCACTTGACCATTTGATTCGCGGGCAATAATGGCTTCCCAAGTTGATGCAGGAACACCTGTCATTTCAGCCATTCGAGCCGCTGCATAGGATCCAGTTTCTCCAGCAGTATTCCCATTAGCAAGTACAATCCCATTTCCAGAATTCGTAACAACAGGTGCTGCATTATAAGTAGCATTAGCAGTAGTTGTTGTTGAAGCCGCTACTTGATTTGTCGAAGCCTCGACTCCAGGTTCCTGACTTACTGTGGCAGTATTTACTTTGTTGATCAATGAATTTGAACGTTCACCCAACTCAATAATTTGACCAGCGTGGATCAAATCTTGATTGCTGATTTGATTCAATTCAACAAGCTTTTCGATAGTAGTGTTATTCTTAATCGCAATTTCTGATAAAGTATCACCATTTTTCACTTCGTATGTTTCAGCATTCACTACCACACCAGAAACAAAAAGTGAAAGAGCTGAGATAATAGAAGTTAATGTCCATTGGACTTTTTTTGTGTTCATCAATACATTCTCCTTTCGAACATAATACTATCTTACACATTAAATGTTACAGTTAGTTATAATTTATGTTACAAAGGTTACAAAATCATGTATTTTTCATGCAAAAAACGCTATAAATAGCGTTTTTCTTCATTTTTTTAGAAAAATTCCCCTATATGTAGTGGTGGTATTCTAATATTTCAACCAAAAAATGATAGCACCAACTGCTACTACAGACAGAATCGCTACACTATCTAAGACTTGCCATTTTAACTGCCTATATCGGCTTCTTCCCTCTCCACTTTTATAACCTCTTGCCTCCATGGCAATTGCAAGAGCATCTGCACGTTTAAAACTTGATGCAAACAAGGGAATTAAAATCGGTATAAAAGAGCGGATCTTCTGAAGGAGATTCCCTTCTCCAAAATCAACCCCTCTAGCTCTCTGTGCATTCATAATGCGAATCGTATCATCCATTAGAGTGGGGACAAAACGAAGGCTCATAGACAACATGAGTCCAATTTCATGAGCAGGAACTTTGATGATTTTAAATGGAGTTAACAACTTTTCTACGGCATCTGCTAAGCTTAAGGGCGTTGTTGTCAGTGTTAAAATCGTTGAAAATACAACAATGAGAATAAAACGACAAAAGATCACACCAGCTTGAGCAAGTCCTTTATCCGTTACAGTCAAAAAATAAAATTGAAATAATGTCTTACCGCCAGTCGTCGCAAACAACTGAAAGAGTGTGGTGAAAGCAATGATAAAGACCATCGATTTCAGGCCATTAATAAAAAAGCGGAAGGGGATCTTGGCACTCAAAATCAACGCAAAGGCCAACAAAAACAACAGGGCATTCGTCATCACATTATTGGCCCAAAACAAAATAATAATTAGTAAGAAAAGTCCTAGTAACTTTGCCCTTGGATCCATACGATGGAGAATGGAATTACCTGGTACATATCGTCCTAAAATCATGCTATTCATGTCCAATTAACTCCTTAAACTCCTGTAAAGTGATTGGTAAAGTTGGCAAAGATAGTCCTTTTTGGCGCAAGCGCCAAGCAAATTTCGTCACTTTCGGTACACCTAATTGTATGTTTTCTAATCCTTCTACATCCTGAAATACATCCCTTGGATGCCCAGACCTCACCATTCGTCCTTTTTCCAAAACATAAACAAGATTTGCGTATTCTGCCACATCTTCCATAGAATGACTCACAAGAACGATGGTCATCCCAGCTTGATGAAGTGACGCAAATAGCTTCATTAATTCCCGTCTACCTGACGGATCCAAACCAGCTGTCGGCTCGTCCAAGACCAAAATTTCAGGTTCCATCGCTAAAATGCCTGCAATAGCGACCCGTCTCATTTGCCCTCCAGACAATTCAAAGGGACTCCGTTCAAACAACTCTTCAGAAAGACCGACTAAGCGTAATTTTTCCTTAGCAATGCTCTCAGCTGATTCTTGGTCTACTCCAAAATTTTGAGGCCCAAATGCGACATCTTTTACAACAGTCTCAGCAAATAGTTGACTTTCTGGAAATTGAAAGACGAGACCCACTTTTTTCCGAAGATCCTTTAGCTCTTTTTGAGAAGACTCAGAACTAATGCGCATATCATTCATTTGCACTTCCCCTCGACTGGGCAAAAGCAAACCATTTAATAATTGGAGGATGGTTGATTTTCCACTTCCAGTATGCCCAATTAGAGCTGTATAAGAACCGCTTGGGATTTCTATATTCACATCAAAAAGAGCCGCTCCTTCAAAAGGAGTACCTTCTTGATAGGTATAACTAAGCTGTTTTAAAGCAATTCCCATAATAGTTTCTCTAGCTCTCCTTCAGTCTGATAGGTTTCTCCAACTGGAAAACCTTTTTGATGTAACATGCTACGCAATCGATTAGCGAAAGGTTCTTCTAATCCAATTTCATCTAGATCATCTCGAGAAAAGAGTTCTCTTGGAGTCAGATCCAAGGTCGCTTTTCCTTTTTCAAAGAGAATAACCCGATCACTTAGGGAAACTTCCTCTAAATCATGGGTAATAGAAATAACGGTTAACCCATATCGTTCTTTAACTTCTCGAACCGTACGAATTAGTTCTAGACGCCCTTCAGGATCCAACATGCTGGTCGCTTCATCTAAAATGATGATTTTAGGTCGTAAAGCAATAATTCCGGCAATGGCCACCCGTTGCTTTTGTCCACCGGACAACCTAGCGGGTTCGCGATCTTTGAACTCATCCATGCGGACCATCTTCAAAGCTTCGTCTACTCGTTGCACCATTTCATCTCTTGGAATTCCTTGGTTCTCCAATCCAAACGCCACATCATCTTCTACTGTAGCTCCAACAAACTGGTTATCCGGATTCTGAAAAACCATGCCAATTTCACTACGTTTATCCCAAACATTTTCAGGAGTTAACAAATCTCCAGAAATATAGATTTGACCAGATTCGGGTTCCAACAAGCCATCAATCAAACGGACTACTGTTGATTTGCCACTTCCGTTATGTCCAATAATGGATAACCATTCACCATGTTTCACGTGAAACGAAATATCATTTAACTGGTGGTTCTCATCTGTTTTTTGGTATTTAAATGTAAGGTTACGAACTTCTATAATATTATTCATTTATCTAAAGGTATCTTTAAAGAGGTAGGCACTGCCTTTAAAGTATTCATATCCAGAGTAAACTGTAAAGATTAGCGCAATATAAAGTGTTATTTGACCTAATAAATCCCAATGGAAGAGAAGGAAAATAATGGCAAACATCTGTGAGAAGGTTTTAATTTTACCAGGCATAGCTGCAGGTAAAACAACTCCTCCTGTTTCAACCAATAACAAGCGGAGACCAGTAACGGCTAATTCACGGCAAATAATAACTGCAGTTATCCAAGCCGGAACCATCTTTAATTCAATCATCATGATAAAAGCAGACATGACAAGAAGCTTATCAGCCATAGGATCTGCAAATTTCCCAAAGTTACTAACAACTTTCCATTTACGAGCCAGATAACCGTCTAAATAATCAGTGATACTTGCAACTGCAAATACGATTGCTGCTGCCACATGCCAACCATAACCTTTGCCAAATATTAGCATCAAAATAAAAATAGGAATAAACACAATTCGAATCAGTGTTAAGGCATTTGGGATATTTTCTTTTTTCATTCTAGTCTCCTTACTAGTTTACATGATAGTTTACATCTAATTGACAAAACCGACATCGATTTAATTCGACAAAATCGTTATTCCATTCTTTTCAGATTATTTAGGAAAAATGATAAAGTCCGTCATATCACAAGAGTTGACAAAATCTCGTCCAACCTTTACAACATCTTGTAAAGAAATACTTTGTAAAATTTTTGGAAGATCAAATAGGTTTTCACCCGTCTCAATTGGATTAAATTGACTAGCAATATAATCCAAAGAATTCAAACCATGTAAAAAATCACCAAACATTTCACTTTTAATTGTATCCAAATGCTCTTGGGTCACATCAGGATCTTTCTCAAAATTCTTAATGGCCGTTCTGAACTGATGGGATATACTAACAGGTTCTGAAGTGTCCATCGTTAACATCACAAAGTGAAAGGAAGACTCTACTTCAATTTCTAGTGTCAAGGAGTTGTCAAGTTTACAAACTTCATAAAGCGACTGAAATCGCTTGGATGTCCACCCAAACATCATTGCAAACAATAATTTGAGGATAATCTTATAGCGATACTGGTAAAGAGGAGAAATCTGATTTCTTCCACGAATACCAATTGCTAATTTTGGTGAAGCAACTTCCATCCGACTTGTCTCATTTTGAACAACCGGATTCAAGTCTACGGGTGAAATACGAGGAAGAGGATTTGATGAGGTCTTCATCTCGAATTCAGAAACAAGGTTAACAAGACTGTCAAGATTAAAATTTCCAACAACCACTAAATGCATATTGGATGGTTGGTAGAACAAATCGAAATTATCCTGTAAACTCTCTTTATCAATTTGAGAGAGAGAAGATACAGTACCAGCAATATCTTGGGCCAATGGTGTACCAGGATAGAGATTTGCCAGCGCCCTAAAGAATAATTGGTAGTCAGGACTATCTTGGTACATTTCGATTTCTTGTTGAATAATCAATTGTTCCTTCTTTAGAGAATCCTTTGAAAGATGAAGAGATTGTGTCATTTCCAGTAACAATCTCAGATTTTCATTGACATTCGAAGTAGTCGAAAAAAGATAACTGGTTTGTGTAAAGCTAGTAAAAGCATTGCTTTCAGCTCCCAGCTTTACAAAATGTTGTAAATAATCTTGACCATCTTGATCTTCAAATAATTTATGTTCAAGAAAATGTGCAATCCCTGCAGGAAATTCTTTTATTCCCTCTACTCCATCTACTGTAAATCTTGTGTCAACAGAACCGAATTTAGTAGAAATGATTGCATAGCTTTCATTAAAATCCGCTTTTGGAATTAAATATAACTTCAATCCATTTTGGAGACTTGTCTGATAAACACATTCTCCAACAGCTGGATAATCTATTTTCTCCAAATCTTTCTTTATCATTCTCTTCCTTCCATAAAATAGACCGCTTGTAATTTGAGTGATTTGGCAACAGCCATAATATCTTCTCTTGTCACCAGTTGAATGGCTTGAATCCAATCATCAATTGACAAGAACTGTTTTCCTAAAGTGGATTGTAAATAAGCTTTTTCAATCAAGGTTCCAGGTCGATCCTGCGACAATTTTGCAGCATTTATAATCATTTCTTTTGTCAAGCGCAGCTCTTCACTTGTAAACTTACCTCTCTTCAAGTCACTCACTTGACGACTCATCAGAGTCATCGTCCGGGTTCTATTTTTCCGATCGATCCCTGCATAGATACGCATAAAATGAGAAAAAATATCAAAATGGCTAGAGATAGTATAAGCCAATCCTTCTTTTTCTCGTATGACTGTAAACAATTTTGAGTGAGAGAAAGCACCCAGTAAACCATTTAAAACAATTAAAGCAAAATGCTCTTTCGCTCCATACTGCACAGGAAAGTGATAGCCTAACTCTAAAATAGATTGATGAGTATCTCTTTGCTCGAGTCCTTCTCTGACAACATTTGAAAAAGATTGGGCATAAAATAGATCGACATGAGATTTACGAGGTTGTAAACCAAATTCACTAATCTTTTCAATGACTGCTAGTTCATTGAAATCACCCATAAAGAAAAAGTCAATCAGATTTGTTTGAAGCATTTCTTGAAATGCTTGATAAGCTGACCCTTCATCCTCATTCTGAATCTGCTGGACACTTCCATACTTACTTAGTTTCATATCAGCTTGATCATAAAACAAACGATTCAATTGTTGGTGAGCATAATAAAAATGATTTTCAATTTCTGCTTCTAGTTCTGTAACGAGATTTTTTTTCTCTACTGAAAAAGTTTCTGAATGAAAGCATCCATTTTCTGCAAGAGGAGCATTCAGAGATACCTTTAATAAATCCAACATCTGATCTGTCAAGACATTTTTCTTACTCAAAAAAGCATCACGGACATAGGATAAATTAATATCAATGTAGTGCATTTGGCCGCGTTTTGAAACAGAAGTAGAAAAATTGGCTCCATACAAGTTCGCCAACTGCTCTCTAAATTGCTGGGAAGTTGGATAAAGTTGATTAGCTGTTTCGATCATGCGTGATGCTAGAACCCGTCCTGCTATTGTTTCTTCAGAAAGGGGGGCAGAGAATCGCACTTTAATCTCATTGGTCTTAAATTTTTCTGATTTCATAAAATGGATTCGAACACCAGTAACTAATTCCATCGTCATCCTCGTTCTAACAAATATTACTCTTCATTATATCATGAAATCCCTGTAAAATCTTTCCCAGACAGATTAAAAATCGTTTACACCGACTCGCCCTATTTTAGGTTTTTCATCCTTTTGTGGTATAATAACTATCATTGAGGTGAACTATGAACTATAAACTTTTTGATGAATTTATCACACTACAAGCCCTTTTTAAAGAACTGGGAATCATCCAAAGCGGTGGAGCCATCAAAGCCTTTTTACACGAAAATCAAGTAGAGGTCAATGGAAAAGTGGAAACCAGAAGAGGACGTAAGTTACGAGTCGGAGATACAATTGAAGTGATTGGTGAGAAGGAAATCATAACGATAACACAACCTAGTCCAGAAGAAATTGAAGACTACCAAGCTGACAAGATAGAAAAAGAACGTGTTACTCAATTGGTGAAGAAATTAAACCAAGAACAGAAAAAACATTCTAAAACCAAAAAAGAAGAGAATAAGCGGAAGCCTGTTCGTTTCCCAGGAACATAATATGTGGCTTAAATCCATACACATTCAGAAATTTCGAAATTATAAAGAAGTAGATCTTCAATTCCACTCTGGTTTGAATATTTTCTTAGGCCAAAATGCTCAAGGAAAAACCAATCTCCTCGAATCCATCTACTTTTTAGCCTTGACCCGCAGCCATCGGACCCGTTCCGATAAAGATTTAATTCATTTTCAAGAGGAACAATTTACTGTTTCAGGGATCTTAGAAAAAAAAACCGGCTCAATCCCTTTAGAAATTTCCTTATCCTCAAAAGGACGAGTCACTAAAGTGAACCACTTAAAACAAAGCAAGTTATCAACCTATATCGGTAACATGAATGTAGTTCTCTTTGCTCCAGAGGATTTACAACTTGTTAAAGGCTCACCCGCTCTTCGCCGCAAGTTTATTGATATTGATTTAGGCCAGATGAAACCCGTCTATCTATCAGATTTAACAGCCTATCATCATGTTTTAAAGCAGCGAAACAGTTACTTAAAAACGGCAACTACCGTAGACCCAACCTTTTTAGATGTTTTGGATGAGCAATTAGCAGATTATGGTAGCCGGGTCTGCATCCATCGGAAAGATTTTCTTAAAAAATTAGAAGACTTTGGGCAAGAGAAACATTTTGAAATTTCGAATCAAACTGAAAAACTATCTATTCGGTATGATTCCTCCATTCCTTTTCAAGATGAGAAGACACTTCGCCAAACCTTTATTACCTTGCTTCGAGAAAATCGGACAAAAGATCTCATCAAAAAAACAACCAGTGTTGGTCCTCACCGAGACGACATTAGCTTTTACATCAATGATATGAATGCGACTTTTGGTAGCCAAGGGCAGCACCGCAGTGTTGTTCTTTCCTTAAAATTAGCAGAGATTTCATTAATTGAATCACTGACGAATGAAAAGCCGATTTTACTCTTAGACGATGTTATGAGTGAACTTGACAACAATCGTCAACTACATTTACTAGAAGTTATCTCTCGTGACATCCAAACATTTATCACAACTACTACCTTAGATCACCTAAAAGACTTGCCTGAAGACTTAAAAATCTTTAATATTCACTCAGGTCACGTTGACGAATAATTAACAAGGTTGTCAATTTTTATTGACAACTTTTTGACATAATAAAAGTGTGAAATCTTATGATTTCACACTTTTATTTTTTATTGAACAGAGTAGTTTGGTGCTTCATTGGTAATTTGGACATCGTGTGGGTGGCTTTCTTTCAACCCTGCCCCAGACATTTCAACAAATTGTGCATTTTCATGCAATTCTTGAAGGTTGGCAGCTCCAACATAGCCCATACCAGAACGGATACCACCAATCATTTGGAAGACGATATCGGCTGCTGAACCCTTATAAGCAACCCGACCTTCGATTCCTTCTGGAACCAATTTGTTGGCTTCATTAACAGAACCTTGGAAGTAGCGGTCGCTTGAACCTTTCTTCATTGCTGCAATAGATCCCATACCACGATAAGTCTTGAACTTACGTCCTTGGAAGATTTCAGTTTCACCTGGTGCTTCATCTGTTCCTGCAAACATAGATCCAAGCATGACTGCATGACCACCAGCAGCAAGAGCTTTTACAATATCTCCAGAATACTTGATCCCACCGTCAGCAATGATTGTTTTTCCATATTCACGCGCAACAGCAGCTGCGTCATAAATCGCTGTAACTTGAGGAACTCCGACACCAGCAATCACACGAGTTGTACAGATTGAACCAGGTCCAATCCCTACCTTAACCACGTCAACACCTGCATCATAGAGAGCACGCGCTCCCTCAGCTGTAGCAATATTACCTGCAATCAAGGTGCGATCTGGGAAATGAGCGCGAATTTCAGCGATTTTACGAAGAACACCTGCAGAATGACCATGGGCTGTATCGATGACAATAGCATCCGCACCAGCTTCAAACAATGCTTCCGCACGCTCAAAAGTGTCAGATGTAACTCCGACAGCACCTGCTACTAAAAGACGACCAAATTCGTCTTTCGCTGCATTTGGAAACTCAATAACTTTTTCAATATCCTTAATGGTAATCAAACCTGACAAACGACCATTTTCATCCACCAATGGTAATTTTTCAATACGGTGTTCTTGAAGGATCCGTTCAGCTGTTTCTAAATCTGTACCAACTGGTGCAGTCACAAGATTCTCGCTGGTCATATGGTTGGAAATTGGTTGATCATAATCAGAAATAAAGCGTAGGTCACGGTTGGTCAAGATCCCTACTAGTTTACGATTTTCCAAGGTTTCAACCACAGGTACACCACTGATCCGGTAACGTCCCATAAGTTCGTCTGCCTCAGCAATGGTATGTTCAGGTGTTAAGAAAAATGGGTCAATGATAACGCCGTTTTCAGAGCGTTTTACTTTACGAACTTCATCTGCTTGTTGGGCAATGGACATATTTTTATGAATAACCCCAAGTCCTCCAGCACGGGCAATGGCAATAGCCATCTGGCTTTCAGTAACTGTATCCATCGCAGCTGTGATGATTGGGATATTCAACACAAGGTTATCCGACAATTTTGTACGAAGATCTGCATCGTTTGGTAATACATGACTTTCAGCTGGAATGAGCAATACATCATCGAAGGTATAACCTTTTTTCAAAAATTTAGTGTCCCAATTTGACATTCCCATTTTCCTCTTTTCTTTCTTTTTGAGCCAAGCTCGTCTTTTTTGATTGATAATATCATACCATTCTAAGATAATTTGTCAATCATTTGTACAATATTTCAAAAAGAGGTGTTGGAACCTCTTTTGAATCATTTTTTTATTGAATCATCTCAATATCAAGAGCTTACTTGAAATAGTTTAAGCCCATAGCAGATTTGACTTGATCAAGGGTTTCTGCTGCAACCGAACGCGCTACTTCACTACCTTTTTGAAGCATATCATAAACTTGTCCCATATCTTTAGCAAATTCAATCCGTCGTTCGCGAATAGGTCCCAACTCTCTTTCAAGAATCTCTAACAAATAGCGTTTGGTTTTAACATCTCCTAAACCACCCCGTTGGTAATGGTCTTTCATTTCTTGAATGGTCGCCTGGTCTTCTTCTTTTCCAAACACATCTAAATAATGGAAAACCATATTTCCTTCGATTTTTCCTGGATCTTCGACACGAATATGCTCAGGATCTGTATACATACTCATGACCTTTTTCTTCAAAGTATCCATATCATCGGCTAAATAAATACCATTTCCAAGAGATTTAGACATCTTAGCATTCCCATCCAAGCCAGGCAAACGACCCGCGGCCTCATTTTCTGGGAAAATTCCTTCCGGTTCAACCAAGACATCGCAATGATACGCATGATTAAAGGAACGAACAATTTCACGAGTTTGCTCAATCATGGGCTTTTGGTCAGTTCCAACAGGCACGAGATTGGCTTTAAAAGCGGTAATATCTGCAGCTTGGGAAACAGGATAAACCAAGAAACCAGATGGAATAGACTCTCCGAATCCTTTTTGGGCAATTTCTGTCTTAACGGTTGGGTTTCGTTCCAAACGTGAAACAGAGACCAAATTCATGTAATACATGGTCAATTCCGCTAGCTCAGGGATTTGACTTTGAATAAAAATGGTTGATTTCTTTGGATCTAAGCCAGCTGCTAAATAATCTAGAGCAACATTTCCAATAGACTCAACAATGGTTTGCGGATCTTTAGCATGATCCGTTAGGGCTTGCTGATCGGCTAAAAAGACAAACATCTGGTACTTGTCTTCATTTTGCATAAGAACTCGATTCTTCAACGAACCGACATAGTGTCCAATATGGAGCTTCCCAGTCGGGCGATCTCCAGTTAAAATAATCGGCTTGGTCATTTTTCTTCCTCCCTGAAGTACAAAATAAAAGCCCACGCATAGCAAAAACTATGCGAGGGCGTCTGAGACACGGTGCCACCTCACTTAGAACAGCATATGCTGTTCTCTCTGACTCATCACAAATGAGCTGCACATAAGGCCTGCTAGCCGAATCTCTATTGGTTAAGATTCTATTTGAACATCAGTCCATTTCATTCTGTTTCGTTGCTTATTTTCAGCGACCATAAGCTCTCTAAAAAACGAATACAAATTACTCTTCTGATTGCTTTTCATTATATAATGACATCAAAGGAAAGTCAAGCTCTTCACCCTTTTCTACAGACTAAATGACTTCCTCCAATGCATAAGGGTATTCATTGAAAAATCAAGCGTTTTCTAGTAAAATAGGCTTATATAGACAGAAAAAGAGGAGAACTATACGTGTTAACAGTTACAGACGTCTCACTACGTTTTAGTGATCGTAAACTTTTTGATGATGTCAACATCAAATTTACAGAAGGAAATACCTATGGTTTGATTGGGGCCAATGGTGCTGGAAAATCAACCTTTTTAAAAATCTTAGCTGGGGATATTGAACCGACAACTGGTCATATTTCTCTTGGACCAGACGAACGTCTTTCTGTTCTTCGTCAAAATCACTTTGACTACGAAGATGAGCGTGCCATTGATGTCGTTATCATGGGAAATGAAAAACTTTATAGCATCATGAAGGAAAAAGATGCTATCTATATGAAGGAAGATTTTTCAGATGAAGACGGTGTCCGCGCAGCAGAACTTGAAGGAGAATTCGCTGAACTAGGTGGTTGGGAAGCAGAAAGTGAAGCTTCACAACTCCTCCAAAATCTGAATATTCCAGAAGAGCTCCACTACCAAAATATGAGTGAACTGGCAAATGGGGATAAAGTAAAAGTCCTCCTAGCCAAAGCTCTCTTTGGTAAGCCAGACGTCCTTCTTTTGGACGAGCCAACCAACGGTCTTGATATTCAATCCATTACCTGGTTAGAAGATTTCTTGATTGATTTCGAGAATACCGTTATCGTTGTATCTCACGACCGTCACTTCTTGAATAAAGTATGTACCCACATGGCCGACCTGGACTTTGGAAAAATCAAACTCTATGTTGGTAACTATGATTTCTGGAAAGAATCATCTGAACTAGCTGCCAAGTTGTTAGCAGACCGGAACGCTAAAGCAGAAGAAAAAATCAAACAATTACAAGAATTTGTGGCTCGTTTCTCTGCCAATGCGTCAAAATCGAAACAGGCAACTTCGCGTAAAAAGATGCTTGACAAGATTCAGTTAGAAGAAATTGTCCCATCTAGCCGAAAATACCCATTTATCAGCTTTAAAGCGGAACGAGAAATTGGGAATGATCTGTTGACAGTAGAGAACTTATCTGTAAAGATTGACGGTGAAACTATTCTTGACAACATCAGCTTCATCTTACGTCCAGGTGACAAGACAGCTCTTATCGGACAAAACGACATCCAAACCACTGCCTTGATCCGCGCGATTATGGGTGAAATCGAATATGAAGGAACTGTCAAGTGGGGCGTCACAACTAGTCGCTCTTACTTACCAAAAGACAATTCAGCTGACTTTGCAGGTGGTGAGTCGATTCTTGACTGGTTGCGTCAATTCGCAAGTAAAGAAGAAGATGACAATACCTTCCTTCGTGGATTCCTGGGACGCATGCTCTTCTCTGGAGATGAGGTTAACAAGCCTGTCAACGTCTTGTCAGGGGGAGAAAAGGTGCGCGTGATGCTTTCAAAACTCATGCTTTTGAAGTCAAATGTTCTTGTACTTGACGATCCTACAAATCACTTGGATTTGGAATCAATTTCAAGCTTGAACGATGGATTGAAAAACTTCAAAGAATCGATCATCTTTGCCAGTCACGACCATGAGTTTATTCAAACTCTTGCCAACCATATCATTGTTCTTTCAAAAAATGGTGTCATTGACCGGATTGATGAAACCTATGATGAATTCTTAGAAAACCAAGAAGTTCAAGCAAAAGTTAAAGAACTTTGGAAAGACTAAGAAATCACTCCAAAGAATCAAAAACCCTGAAACCCTTGTTTCAGGGTCTTTCAATAGACTATATGAAATTTAAAAAATATCTATCACACCCCATCATCTTTTACTTTACAGCTTTTTTACTTCCCTTTACAATCTTATTTTTCGTTTACCTCAGTCAGGGTATTTATTGGGGGAGTGAAACTTCTCCTTTATTAGGTGATGGCTTTCATCAATACGTTATTTTCGACGTTACCTTACGAAATATTTTACACGGAACCGACAGCCTCCTTTACAGCTTTACAAGTGGACTCGGCTTAAATTTCTACGCTCTTTCCAGCTATTACTTAGGAAGCTTTCTATCTCCCTTTGTCTTCTTCTTTGACAGTTTATCCATGGTTGATTCCGTCTATCTCTTTACACTGATAAAAATAGGCTTGATTGGGTTGTCAACTTATTATTCCATTAAGGGAATCTATCCTAAACTGCAACAATTCTTGATTCTTTCACTGTCAACTTTGTTTGCGTTAATGAGTTTTTCCATCAGTCAGATTGAAATCAAAACCTGGCTCGATGTCTTCATTTTGGCTCCGCTCATTCTCTTAGGTTTACACCGTTTAATGACTCAAAAGAGGCACGTTCTCTACTTTACAAGTTTGACTACCCTCTTCATCCAAAATTATTATTTTGGATTTATGATGGCTCTCTTCTTGACTTTATGGTATTTTACTCAGCTTTCCTGGGACTTTAAAAAAAGAATATCTTCTTTCTTTGACTTTACAATTGTGTCAATTTTAGCAGGGGTCACTAGCTTAATCATGATTTACCCCACCATATTGGATTTACGAACTCATGGGGAAAACTTTACAAAGATTACAAGAACCTTTACAGAAAATAGTTGGTACTTAGACGTTTTTGCAAAGAATTTAATTGGTAGTTTTGATACAACAAAATATGGGGCTATCCCTATGATCTATGTTGGTCTATTTCCATTCTTACTTGCCTTTCTATTTTTCTTTGTCAAATCGATTCGGTTTCACGTGAAACTAGCTTATTTGACTTTATTAGTCATTCTTATTGCAAGTTTCTATTTACAAGCTCTAGATTTATTCTGGCAAGGGATGCATGCTCCTAATATGTTTCTTCACCGTTATGCCTGGCTTTTTTCATTGACTATTTTGTTCATGGCGGCAGAAGCACTAAATCGGATAAAAGAAATCAATTGGCAACGACTCTGCCTAGCTTTCAGTTTAGTTAGCATTGGATTTATCCTTACCTTTCTCTATCGCAAGCACTATCCTTTCTTGACAAGCAGTCATTTTGTCTTGACACTAGAATTCCTTCTTGTATTCTTTATTGTGACACTTGCCTTTACAGTTCGTAAACTTTCTTATCCAATTTTTTCTGCTGTTATTCTCTTCTTCTGTCTGTTTGAAATCAGTATAAACAGCTATTATCAGATCGATGGGATTGCAAATGAATGGGTATTTGCAGCTCGTTCTTCTTACCAAGGAAAGATTCCAGCAATTAATAAGTTGACAAGAAGTTTACAGGATGATCATAATTTTTACCGAACAGAGATTCTCCAACCTCAAACAGGTAATGACAGCATGAAATATAATTTTAGAGGGATCTCCCAGTTTTCATCTGTCAGAAATACAGATACCAGTTCGACCCTAGATAAACTCGGTTTTAAATCAGATGGAACCAACTTGAATTTGCGCTATCAAAACAATACATTACTAATGGACAGTCTGTTCGGGATCAAATACAATATTTCAGATAGGAATCCCCAAAAGTTTGCTTTTCATAAATTGGAAACGCAAGGAAATCAGACCTTGTATCAAAATGAAAAAGCTCTTTCACTAGCATTTCTAACCGCAAGTCCCTACAAGGATATCCCATTTTCTAATCTAACCTTAGATAACCAAAAGAACTTTCTCAATCATCTAACGGGTCAATCGTTGACTTACTATCAGCGATTACATCCACTGAAAACTGGTGCAGACGATCCTTCTCAAGGACCTCAAAAGGCCAAAGTTGAAGCAGATAGTTTTCTGACTTATGCCAGTATCGAATATGAGCTCTATGTTCAAAACGATAGTCAACTTTATGTAAACCTTCCTTCTTTAGAATTTGAGAATGAAGATTATACCGATGTGGAGATCATTACGAATGGCCAAGTCAACCGCTATACAACAGACAATGTCTTTCCATTCTTCACCATTGGTCACTTTACAGCAGGAGAAACTGTTAAGGTTCGAATTGCCTTCCCTGAAAATTCTACAGTAACCTTCCAAACTCCAGAATTTTTTGCTTTGAACCTTCAAGCCTACCAGGAAGCCTTTGAAAGGTTGCACCAACAAGAAGTTCATGTTCAAACCAAAGGAAATACCGTTACTGCAGATTTTTCAGCAGACCACCATACAAGTCTCTTTTTCACCCTTCCTTATGATAAAGGGTGGACAGCGACGATCAATAATCAACCTGTCCCTATTCGAAGGGCTCAAAAAGGATTTATGGCTGTTGATGTCCCTAAAGGAAAAGGACAAGTTGTTCTACAGTTCGTTCCACATGGGTTAAAAGAAGGAACCATCGCTTTCCTACTCGGAATTCTTTCCTTCGTTTGCTACAATGCTATTCGAAAGAAATCTCAATCCTCAAAAAATCAGTAAATTCGCATCATAAAGAGCCCCTTCAATTAGAAGGGGCTCTTAGAATGTAGACAAACTGTATTATATCCAGCAACCTAAGTGATGCTGAAAAAAAATAAAATAATAAACACTGAGCTAATTAGGCTCATTCAAACATACACTGAAACTTTCTGCTGTGATAAAAGTGTTAGAAACACTAGTGTTTCTAACACTCGGGAGTTTTGAGACCTCAGGCTCAAAACTAAGTCATGGAACTTCTTCGAAGTTCGCTGACGTCCGTACTCACCTAAGGAAAGTTTCTAAGATGACTTTGTCTTTAATCTGAAAGCCCCTTCAGTTGGAAGGGGCTCTTATTTTTTACAAAAAAAGCATCCCTTAGGATGCTAGTTTAGCTCCGCCAGTAGGACTCGAACCTACGACATCATGATTAACAGTCATGCGCTACTACCAACTGAGCTATGGCGGAATGAGATATAGTCCGTACGGGATTCGAACCCGTGTTACCGCCGTGAAAAGGCGGTGTCTTAACCCCTTGACCAACGGACCATGTCATTAACAGAACATATCCCATTATACCATCGATTCAAAAATTGTCAAGCCTTTTTCTGTATTTTATTTAATAATTCTTCGACTCTTTTCACCTGTGTACGAGAAACAGGGCAAGTTGTCTCCTCTTCTAACATCAAGAGTCTCTTGCGACGATCAAAATTGACAATCATTCTTTGATTCACTAGATAAGACTGATTAGGACTGAAGAAATGATTGTCCACATCTTTTTCAAGTATATCCTTGATAGTCCCTAAAAATTCCTTTTGAAAATTCTTTCCAACAAGTCGCAATTTGTGGGAAACTCCAGTTGTCTCAATGTACAATATATCTCGATATGGCACTCGAATTTCCATATTTTTGAAACTATACTCAAAGAAATCAATGATATTTTTATTTTCAATCACATTCTTCTTCAAGTAAAGAATGCATTCTCGAATTTTTTCTTTAAATAAGTTTTCATTCAAGGTTTTTTCAATAAATTCAAGAGCTGATACCTTGTAACGATAGGTAATGGTAGCAAATTCCGATTTCGTCGTGATAAAGGCAATAATCGCAAAAGGATTGACCTCACGAATCATTTGAGCTGCCTTGATACCAGCTTTTTCATCCCCTTTGATATCAATATCAAGGAAGAAAAGCTGATGAAAATCACCATTGGTTAGATATTCCTTTAGTTCAGTTATTTTACTGGTGGAAACAATATTTAATCGTAGGCCTTCCTCCTCAGCGATAGCTTTCACATGTTTCTCTACTCGAACTTGTTGAGAAATTTCGTCCTCTAGCAATACAATATTCATCTATCTTCCTTTCTCTCCAATAACTAAGCTCTGCGTAAATCTTCCATTGATCAACTCTGTCTCTAGAAAAATAGCAGCATATTCTCCAATAAGCTCTTTTACAATCGCAAGGCCCATTCCTCTACGATCCCCTTTAGTTGAAAATCCCTTTTCATAGAGCTTATTCCAATTAATCGGTTCATCAGAAATAGAGTTCTTTATGATCAGATGCACTCCATTCGGCATATTAAAAATCGCTATTTGAACTTCTTTTTCTTGACTCATTTTAGCAGCTTCAATAGCATTATTGACTAAAATTCCGACGGTTCGTACAAGATCCAATAATCTCATGGGAACCTTTTCAATAATATCTTCTGTTTCAAAGGTTAGTTTGACACCCATTTCCTCCGCATAGATCCATCCCCTACTTAGGATACTTCTCAAAGCAGAATCTCGAATATTTCCTAGGTCAAATCCTGTATATTCTTCTTTTTGGAGTTGACCGTAGCATTCTTCAAGAACATCTCTTTGAATTCGTTTAATATCCTCAATATTTTCTTCCTCAATCGCTAAATTTAAGGAAGTGATAATATTGCCAAAATCATGACGAAAACCTTTTAATTCTAAATAGAGGCCTTGAATTTTATTCATATACTGCTCCATTTGGCGTTGTTCGAACCTCTTTTGCTTCAACTCCATTTTCTTTTCATAACGATCTCGAACCGTCTTCATTTGAACCATGGTTCCGATAAAGATCAAGAAACAAATCGTTGCTACCATGCTACCAAAACTATTGAAATGAGCAATATCACTTATCCAATGAGAAGCATTCAATACTAAGGTTAAAATAAGATAACTAACGATCAATTGCTGGACAAATTTCTTAAAAACCCGCTCTTTAAAATAGAGAAGATTCACTTCGAGAATCGTTAATACCTTCATAATTAAAATAAGTGAGATAATTCGAATAGTTAAAAAGTAATAATCAGAGTATTGGTTAATTATACTATCACCAAAAATAGAAGAAGTAATTACAGATAAAAATGTATCTGTACTTTCAACTGCTAGATAAATGATGAATGAGTAAAGAACCGCTATCTGACGTTGAAGATTACAAATAAAATAGTAATAAAGATAAAGAAATAGTGGCCATAGACATAACATTAGATAATCAATATGTAAATCAAAGTAATCTAAGACCACTGTGATGACAAATACAGCAACAACACCAGATCCTAAAATCAATTGTTTACTATATTTATTAAGTTTTTGATCAATTTTTAAAAAAGATAAAAAAATTGTAAAAATAGTTAAAATTGAGAATAGGGTATTTAGAAACATCAGTTTCCTCCTCTACCAAAAATAAGCCCAATAAGATCAGAAAAATTATTTTTTTTGCGTTTATCTCCTCCACAAATTTGCTGCAATTCTTTTTCTGTAAGAACCTTAAATGCTTTAGAAACTGTCGATGGATTGTTTTTCATAAAAAAAATCTCCTTATAATTTATTTGATCATTAAATTATTAAATTTAATATACATAAATTTTAGTAAAAAATCAAAGACTTTTTTAACATTTTCGCTATTTGGTTCATTTTTACAGCTATTTGGAACAAAAAATCAAGTTTTTACAAATTTTTTATCCTATCTGTTTAGAAAAAACTCTAGTTTTTTTTAAAAAAAACCAAGTAATAAAAAAAACGTGATTTCTGTAAAAATCACGTTTTTTTATTTTGATCCCAGCAGGATTCGAACCTGCGACCGTTCGCTTAGAAGGCGAATGCTCTATCCAGCTGAGCTATGAGACCAGATGTCTTTTTATTCTATCAGAAAATAGGAGGAGCGTCAAGATTCATTTATGGTAAGGACTTCCCTGTTGAATCATAAATGCCCGGTAGATTTGTTCGATTAAAACAAGCTTCATCAATTGATGGGGAAGGGTTAACTTTCCAAAACTCATAAGTAAATTTGCTCGTTTTTTAACTGCTGGAGACAAGCCTAGGCTCCCACCAATCACGAAGGTAATTTCAGAATACCCTCGTACAGTCACCTCTTCTATGGTTTGACTAAACTTCTCAGATGGAAATTGTTGCCCTTCAATCGCTAAGGCAATCACATACTCACGATCTCCAACTTTAGCTAATATGCGATTTCCTTCTTTTTCTAGGATTTGCTGATTTTCTAAATCACTGGCCCGATCAGGAGTTTTTTCATCCGGTAATTCTATCATTTCTATCTTCGTAAACCGCCCCAAGCGTTTCGTATACTCGGCGATTCCATCTTTTAAATACTTTTCTTTTAATTTTCCAACTGTTACAATCTTAATTTTCATATTCATATTCTAACACAAATGAACTTATACACAAGTCTTCAACAAATAAGACAGAATCTATCTTTCAAAAAATGGCTCTATTCTCACGTTTTTCACACTTATACACAGTTTTCCACAACTTGTGGAAAAAATTTCCATTTTAAGTTATAATTAAGAAACTAGATCTATACTTTTCCATAATTGGAATAAATAGGAGAAAACTATGAAACAACCATCAAATTTTCTAAAAAAAACTTTGCAACTTTTGCTTGTTCTTGTCATTGGGTTTACTGGAGGAATCTTAGGGACCTTGACCTCTTTCCAGTTTACCAAGGGGAATTCTACAAATTCTAGCCAAGAAATAAAATCTACCAAAGTTAATCGTGCTTATAAGAATACAACATCAACTAGTGAAGCTGTTGATAAGGTTAAAAATGCTGTTGTTTCTGTTATTACCTACGCTGAAACCTCTGAAAAAGGCTTTATCAATGGAGAAACAGATTCTGATCCAGAAGTGGCTAGTGAAGGTTCAGGAGTTATCTATAAAAAAGATGGTAAAGACGCTTATCTAGTAACCAATGCTCACGTGTTGATGGGAGCAACAGAAGCCGACATTCTCTTTGCAGACGGAAATAAAGTTTCCGGAGAAGTTGTCGGTTCTGATACCTTCTCAGATATTGCGGTTGTTAAAATCAGTTCAGATAATGTTACGACTGTGGCTGAATTTGGAGATTCATCTAAGTTGACTGTTGGAGAGACCGCAATCGCTATTGGTAGTCCTTTAGGAACAAAATTTGCCAATTCCGTTACCCAAGGGATTGTTTCTAGTCTCGGACGTACTGTGAAGCTCAAATCAGAAGATGGCCAAAACGTATCTACAAAAGCGTTGCAAACGGACGCTGCCATCAACCCAGGGAATTCTGGTGGTCCCCTTATCAATATTCAGGGACAAGTTATCGGAATTACCTCAAGTAAAATCTCTTCAAATGGCCAAACTTCGGTTGAAGGAATGGGATTTGCTATTCCTATAAATGATGTGCAAAATATTATTGAACATTTAGAAAAAAATGGTAAAGTCATTCGTCCAGCTCTTGGAATTACCATGATGGACCTGGCTAACCTATCCTCTTCTGATCTTAGCCAATTAGACATTCCAAGCAAACTCAAAGGTGGAGTTCTTGTCCGCTCAGTCGAAAATGATATGCCGGCATCCAAATATTTGCGTCGATTAGATATCATTACAAAAATCGATGATACAACCATTGAATCAACTGCGGATTTACAATCTGCCCTCTATTCTCATCAAATTGGTGATAAAATTAAAGTCATTTTCTATAGAGATGGTAAGCAAAAAACAGCGACCATTGAGCTGACAAAATCTACAGAAAATCTTGGAAATTAAGTAAATTTACAACAGTGTCAACACACCTTTACGAAATTGTAAAGGTGTGTTATGCTATATACATCATGGAAAAAATTGATATTATTGACATAAGGCAAATACGAACCAATCCTTTTCAACCTCGTCAAACCTTTGTACAAGAGAAATTAGAAGAACTCGCAGCTTCAATCAAAGAAAATGGATTAATCCAGCCTATTATTGTTCGAAAATCTCCGATTGTTGGTTATGAACTACTTGCTGGAGAAAGACGCTACCGAGCAGCTCAAATGGCTGGTTTCAAAGAAATCCCTGCGATTATAAGAGACTTATCAGATGATGACATGATCAAACAAGCCATTATCGAAAATTTACAAAGGGAAGATTTGAATCCAATTGAAGAGGCCGAATCCTACCAACATCTTATTGATAAAGGGGCTACCCATGAAGAAATTGCACAATTTATGGGAAAATCTCGTCCTTACATCAGCAACATGGTCCGTTTACTTCATCTCTCACCAGCTGTCAAAGAAGCCATCAAAAATGATCAAATTTCACAAGGACATGCCCGCATTTTAGTTCCTTTAAAAGAAGATCTACAAATCTATTGGTTGGAACGAACCCTGAAAGAAGGACTAAGCGTTCGTAGTTTGGAAGAAAAGGTTGGTCAAAAAAAGAAAAGGCCAAGTAAAAAAGAGAAAGAACTCTTTTTAGCACAGGAAGAAAACAGATTAAAAAAGATGCTGGGAACCGAAGTAGAAATCCGTCTGACAAAACAAGAAAAAGGTAGTATTCATATTTCATTTAACAACCTTGATGAATACCAGCGAATTATTAACAGTCTCAAATGAGGCTGTTATTTTTTATAGAACAATTAACAGAATTATCCACTTCTTTACAACTCCTCCTTGCATGATATTCCTACTTTCTTTTCTCTTTTCCCCAACTTGTGGAAAACTTCTACACACATTGGGGATAACTATTCACATATTGTGGAAAAAACTCTTTTTTATTCCCTCAGAACAAGTTGTGGAAAACTCCCTCCTTTTATGATAAAATAAGAAAAACATAGCAAGTAAAAATGAATAGGAGGGCGATAAGTGTCAAGAGAAGAAACATTCTGGAATCGTGTGATTGAATTAAGTAAAAAGACATTTAAAAAAGAAATCTTTGACTATTTTGTCCTTACTTCAAGACTCATCAAAGTCGATCAACAAGAAGCCGTTATTTATTTAGATGCGGAAGTGAAAAAATTATTCTGGGAAGAGAATATGACAAAGGTGATTTTGACTGCTGGATTTGAAATTTATGCAGTAGAATTAACCATTTCCTATCAATTCAATCTTGAAGAAGAGGAAGAAGAAAAAGAGTTTATTCCCCTTTCAGAAATGAATAGAGACTATGCAGTGAGCCATGCTCCGATAGTAGATTTACCTCCTATCCAAACAGGATTAAGAAAGAAATACACCTTTGATAATTTTGTAAGTGGAGATGGAAATCAATGGGCTTTGGCTGCCGCTTTAGCAGTTTCTGAAAACCTTGCTACCACTTATAATCCTTTATTTATCTATGGAGGACCCGGTTTAGGTAAAACGCATTTGCTCAACGCGATTGGGAATCAGATTATGGAAAACTACCCAAATGCTCGAGTAAAATACATCCCAGCAGAATCCTTTATCAATGAATTTTTAGAACGTCTTCGCCTCAATGATATGGATACCTTTAAAAAAACCTATCGAAACTTGGATTTGCTCTTAATTGATGATATTCAATCGCTTGGAGGAAAAAAGGTTACAACTCAAGAAGAGTTCTTTAATACCTTTAATGCTCTTTATGGGGATAATAAGCAGATTGTCCTAACAAGCGATCGTAGTCCTGATCATTTAGATAGCTTAGAAGAACGTCTAGTCACGCGCTTTAAGTGGGGCTTGACGCAAAATATTACACCACCAGATTTTGAAACTCGAATCGCAATTTTGAGAAATAAAATCGAAGACCTGGACTTTACTTTCCCTGATGATACACTTGAATACCTAGCAGGTCAATTTGATTCTAACGTCCGAGACTTAGAGGGTGCGTTGAATGATATCTCTCTTGTGGCAAGAGTAAAAAAAATCAAAGATATTACAATTGATGTCGCAGCTGAAGCCATTCGAGCTCGTAAGAATGAAGCCTTACAAATTACGGTGATTCCTATCGAAAAGATTCAAACGGAAGTTGGAAAATTTTACAATGTCAGTGTCAATGAAATGAAAGGCTCTCGACGGGTTCAAAATATTGTCCTAGCTCGACAAGTAGCTATGTACCTCGCCCGCGAGATGACCGACAATAGTCTTCCTCGTATCGGCCGTGAATTTGGAGGAAAAGACCACACAACGGTCATGCATGCTTATGAAAAAATCAAAGGGATGATCGAAATTGATGACAATCTCAGACTTGAGATTCAAACCATCAAGAAAAAATTAAAGTAATCCCATGTGGACAATCCTAGAAAAACTTGCTTCTTTTTCCACATGTTGTGAACAAGGAACTTTTCAATTCCTGTCTGGCTTTAGAAGAGTTTTCCACATGTTCCACATACTCTACTATTACTATTAACTTACTAATACTAAAATAATAAAAGGAGATCTCATGATCAATTTTTCTATTAACAAGGCTTATTTTCTACAAGCTTTAAATACGACAAAAAGAGCCATTAGTTCAAAAAATGCAATTCCAATCTTATCCACTATTAAGATTGATGTAACTTCTGAAGGTATTACTCTCATTGGATCAAATGGACAAATCTCAATCGAATACTTTATTTCTGTTAAAGATGAAAATGCAGGTCTTCTAGTAACGACACCAGGTGCTATTCTTTTAGAAGCAACTTTCTTTATCAATGTTGTATCCAGTCTACCAGATGTCGTTTTAGATGTGAAAGAAATCGAACAAAAACAAATTGTATTAGTTAGTGGAAAATCAGAAATTACTCTTAAAGGAAAAGATGCAGAACAATATCCTCGTATTCAAGAAATTTCAGCCAGCAACCCTCTAACGCTCCCAATTCAAACTTTGAAGAAAATCATTTCTGAGACAGCTTTTGCAGCAAGTACCCAAGAAAGTCGTCCGATTTTGACAGGAGTTCATTTTGTTCTTTCTGATCACAAGGAATTAAAAACGGTGGCAACTGATTCTCATCGAATGAGTCAAAAAAATATTACCCTTGAAAAAAATGGGGATAACTTTGATGTTGTGATTCCAAGCCGTTCTTTACGCGAATTAACGTCTGTCTTTTCAGATGAGATTGAACAGGTTGAAGTCTTCTTTGCCAATAACCAGATTTTATTTAGAAGTGACAATATCAGTTTCTATACACGCCTGTTGGAAGGAAACTATCCAGATACGGATCGCTTGATTCCAACAGAGTTTAGTTCGGAAGTAACCTTTAAAGTTGCTCATCTTCGCCAAGCCATGGAACGGGCCCGCTTGTTGTCTAATGCTACTCAAAACGGTACTGTTAAATTAGAAATCGCTAGTGGGGTCGTTTCTGCCCACGTCAATTCTCCTGAAGTAGGGCGCGTGAATGAAGAAATTGATACAGAAGCAGTTTCGGGAGATGATTTAAACATCAGCTTTAATCCAACTTATTTAATCGACGCTTTGAAAGCTATTGAAAGTGAAAAAGTCGTCATTCGCTTCATCTCTGCAGTTCGTCCCTTTACATTGGTACCAGCAGAGGAGTCTGAACGCTTCATTCAATTAATTACACCAGTTCGGACCAATTAAGGGCCAAAAGCTAGCATTGAACAGGCTAGCTTTTCGTCTTCTATGTTGATGAAAGGAAAATCCATGTATCAGGTCGGTGATTTTGTAGAAATGAAAAAATCCCATGCTTGTATTATTAAAGCAACAGGGAAAAAAGCCAATCGTTGGGAAATTCGGCGAGTAGGGGCAGATATTAAAATTCGTTGTAGCAATTGTGATCATATAGTCATGATGAGTCGTCATGATTTTGATCGAAAAATGAAAAAAGTATTGTAAAAGAGAGTGGGACAGAAATCGGTAATTCGATAGAATTCGATTTCGTCGTCCCACCTCCGCACAGTTGAGTAGGGCTGTAAAAGCTGATGAAATCAGCGTAGTAGAGCCCACTCAACCACTGCGTCTTGCTCGACAATCCAAAAACAATGGAGAGGCTAGGACTTTTGTCCCACTCTCTTTTGTATTATTTTAATTCTTCAAATTTTCCATCTTTTACTTCTTTGAAGCCATTAGATTTAAAGGTTTTAAGTGTTGTCTTGTAGCCAATGTAATCAACATTTTGATTTTCTTGTGCAGCAATTAACTGATTTTCTTGTAATTCTTTTAAATCTGCCTTGGTATAATCGATCTTTGTTTTCTCAACAACATAGTCATCCTTGTATTCTGCAGAGTGTGAGAATCCTTTGACATCTTTGAATTTTTTATCGTATTCATCAATAACTTTTTTTAATTGTTCTTTTGGCAATCCTGTACCTTCGTAGTAGATAACACTTGTAGAATCTGTACTTAGAATTTTATCCCCCTGATATTCAACAATGACACGAATGTCAGTTTTCTTATCTTGGTTAATCAATTGAAGGTAACCTTTTTTTGTACTTTGTCCACAAGCTCCCAGAAGAAAGAGAGTAAAGATAGCTAAAAGAGGCAGAAGGATCGATTTAATTGATAGTTTTTTCATGACGAAAACTCCTTTATTATTATTGGTTTGATTATACCATATTCTTATGGAATTGGACAGGTGACTGTTAGTTTTAAGGGAGAGCATTTTTTCATCATCTTGTGCTTTGAATTATGTTATAATAAAAGGGATTGAAATGTGAACGGAGAAGAAGAAAAATGGCTTTAACAGCAGGTATCGTTGGTTTGCCAAACGTTGGTAAATCAACCCTATTCAACGCAATTACAAAAGCAGGAGCAGAGGCTGCAAACTATCCCTTTGCGACCATTGATCCAAACGTTGGAATGGTAGAAGTTCCAGATGAACGCCTCCAAAAATTAACGGAAATGATCACTCCTAAGAAGACAGTTCCGACAACCTTTGAATTCACAGATATTGCAGGGATTGTAAAAGGTGCGTCAAAAGGAGAAGGTCTCGGTAATAAATTCTTGGCCAACATCCGTGAAGTGGATGCTATTGTCCATGTGGTACGTGCTTTTGATGATGAAAATGTCATGCGGGAGCAAGGCCGTGAAGATGCCTTTGTCGATCCACTAGCAGATATTGATACCATTAACCTAGAATTGATTCTAGCTGACTTAGAATCTGTGAATAAACGCTATGCGCGTGTGGAAAAGATGGCCCGTACACAAAAGGACAAGGATTCCGTTGCAGAATTTAATGTCCTCCAAAAGATTAAGCCAGTGCTTGAAGATGGGAAGTCAGCTCGTACCATCGAATTCACAGACGAAGAACAAAAAGTTGTCAAAGGTCTCTTCCTCTTGACCACTAAACCAGTTCTTTATGTAGCGAATGTGGATGAGGATGTGGTTGGAGACCCAGATTCGATTGATTATGTGAAACAAATTCGTGAATTCGCAGAAACAGAAAATGCAGAAGTAGTAGTGATTTCTGCGCGTGCGGAGGAAGAAATTTCTGAGTTAGACGATGAAGATAAAAAAGAGTTTCTTGAAGCCATTGGTTTGACAGAATCAGGTGTGGATAAGTTGACGCGTGCAGCTTACCATTTACTTGGACTTGGAACTTACTTCACAGCTGGTGAAAAAGAAGTTCGCGCTTGGACTTTTAAACGTGGTATGAAAGCTCCACAAGCAGCTGGAATCATCCACTCTGACTTTGAAAAAGGATTTATTCGTGCTGTAACCATGTCTTATGATGATTTGGTCAAATATGGATCTGAAAAGGCTGTAAAAGAAGCAGGACGCTTGCGAGAAGAAGGAAAAGACTATGTCGTTCAAGATGGCGACATCATGGAATTCCGCTTCAATGTATAAAGAAAACAAGTAAATAACCAAAAGGTTGGAAAAAAATTCCAACCCTTTTGGCTTTTGAAAGGGAAAGTAAATGACAAAATTAATCGTCGGATTGGGAAATCCGGGAGATAAATATGTGGAAACCAAACACAATGTAGGCTTTATGTTAGTGGATCAGCTGGCGAAGTCTCTCAACCTCACCTTTTCACATGATAAGATTTTTCAAGCAGATGTGACCTCCACCTTTATAGATGGAGAAAAGGTCTTTTTAGTCAAACCAACCACTTTTATGAATGAGAGTGGCAAGGCCGTGCACGCGCTTTTGACCTATTATGGCCTAGAGGTGGAAGATTTGGTCGTTATTTATGACGACTTGGATATGGAAGTTGGCAAGATTCGCCTTCGGGCCAAAGGATCAGCTGGAGGCCACAACGGAATCAAATCAATCATCAACCATATTGGCACTCAGACCTTTAATCGCATCAAGATTGGAATCGGAAGACCCAAGCATGGCATGTCAGTAGTCCACCATGTCTTAGGAAAATTCGACCAGGATGATTATGCCACCATCCTCCTTGCTATCGACAAATCAGAAGAAGCCCTTCGTTTTTATTTAAAAGAAGGGCAGTTTGAGAAAACAATGCAACAATACAATGGATAAATATAAGACACTGGTTGATCTATTTCAACAAAATAAAAATATTAGAAAATGGCAACAAGACCAGCAAAAAAGAAGTCGCTCTCTTCTACTAGGACTGTCTTCGTCTACAAAAGCCATTACCATGGCGACAGTTGTCGAAGACGGACACAAGGTCTTGGTCTTGACCTCTTCCCAAAATGAAGCAGAACGGCTCGCCAGTGATTTATTGGGATTATTAGGCGAAGAAAAGGTCTATCTTTTCCTCGGAGATGACAATCCTTTGGCAGAGTTTGTCTTTGCTTCCCAGGAACGGGTCTTTTCTCGTCTGGAAGCTCTGGATTTTCTTTTAGCTCCAGAAAAAGAAGGGATCGTCATTGCCAATGTAAGTGGTAGTCGTTTGCTCTTACCTAATCCAAAGACTGTCAGCTCTATGATTCAGTCTTTCTCTGTTGGAGAAGAAAAAAATCTGACAGAGTTGAAAGATACCCTCCTGGCCATGGGCTATCAAAAGGTTTCACAGGTAAGCCAACAGGGAGAGTTTAGTCTTCGAGGGGATATTTTAGATCTTTTTGAAGCCAGTCAAGATTTCCCTTATCGCCTGGAATTTTTTGGAGATGAGATTGATGGCATTCGGACCTTTTCTCCAGAGACTCAACGTTCACTAGAAAATCTAGATGTGGTAACAGTTCATCCAGTTAGTGATATGTTACTAACTAAAGATGATTTTTTAAGAGGACAGAAGAATCTAGAAAATCTAATTCAAAAAAGTCCTCATCCAGAGTTAAAATCCTATTTGACTGAGATTCTCACAGAAGCGCATCACCAGCGTCTGCATGCAGATAGTCGAAAATTTCTCTCTCTTTTTTATCAGCAAACCTACACTCTCTTTGATTACCTCCCCAAACATGCTCCTCTTTTTTTGGATGATTACCATAAAATCATGGATCAGGAGGCGCGGTTTGATGTAGACGTTGCTAACCTTTTGACAGAGGACCTACAAAAGAGTCGCTCTTTCGCTGAAGCCCAGTATTTTGCGGACAATAGCGCACTCTTACGCACTTATAAACCAGCTTCTTATTTTTCAAATTTTCAAAAAGGCTTGGGAAATCTGCGATTTGATGCCCTCTATTCTTTTAACCAATACCCCATGCAGGAATTCTTCAGTCAGTTCTCTCTTTTAAAAGATGAAATTGACCGTTTCCGTAAACAAGATTACACAGTCATTCTTCAGGTGACGAGTAAACAAGGACTCCACCAGTTACAAGAGCACTTGAGAGACTACGGGATCCAACTGGATTATCTTGCACCCGATCAGCTTCATCCAGGACAGAGCCAGTTGGTCATCGGTGGGTCAGCGCGTGGCTTCCACTTTGTGGATGAGAAGATTGTCCTGATTACAGAGACAGAAATCTTCCAGAAAAAGGTTAAACGAAAGATTCGTCGGCAAACCATTTCCAACGCTGAGCGGTTAAAAAACTATAATGAGTTGGAAAAGGGAGACTACGTTGTTCACCAGGTTCATGGAATTGGTCAGTATTTGGGACTAGAAACCATTGAAATTTCTGGTGTCCACCGAGATTATGTCTCCATCCAATATCAAAATGGAGACCGGATTTCCATCCCTGTGGATCAAATCCAGATGCTGTCCAAGTATGTTGCGAGTGATGGTAAACCTCCTAAAATCAACAAACTCAACGATGGTCGCTTCCAAAAGGCTAAACAAAAGGTCCGTCAGGAAGTAGAGGATATTGCAGAGGATCTGATTCAACTTTATGCAGAGCGAAGCCAATTGCAAGGCTTTGCCTTTACTCCAGACGATGAGAACCAAGAAGCTTTTGATCAGGCTTTTCCCTATGTTGAAACAGATGATCAGATTCGCTCTATCCAAGAAATCAAGAAGGATATGGAATCTTCAAGCCCTATGGATCGCCTCTTGGTCGGAGACGTGGGATTTGGGAAGACAGAAGTTGCTATGCGAGCGGCCTTTAAAGCTGTCAAAGACCATAAACAAGTGGCCGTATTAGTTCCGACAACGGTCCTAGCTCAACAGCATTATGCCAATTTCAAAGAACGCTTCGAAGCCTTTCCAGTAGAAGTTGATGTCTTGAGTCGTTTCCGTAGTCGTGCTGAGCAAAAAGAAACCTTGGAAAAACTAAAAAAAGGCCAGGTCGATATTTTGATTGGAACCCACCGTCTCTTATCTAAGGATGTGGAATTTGCGGATCTCGGTCTTATCGTGATTGATGAGGAGCAACGGTTCGGTGTCAAACACAAGGAAACTCTCAAGGAGTTAAAGAAAAAAGTCGATGTCTTAACCTTAACGGCAACGCCCATTCCTCGTACCCTTCATATGTCTATGTTGGGGATTCGGGATTTGTCCGTTATTGAAACCCCGCCGACCAATCGTTATCCTGTTCAAACCTATGTCTTAGAAACCAATCCAACCATTATCCGAGATGCTATTCGTCGGGAGATGGATCGGGGAGGTCAGGTTTATTATCTCTACAACAAGGTAGATACCATTGAGCAAAAAGTTTCAGAGTTACAAGAATTGGTACCGGAAGCCTCTATTGGGTTTGTCCATGGACAGATGAGTGAGGTACGGTTGGAAAACACCTTGATGGATTTCATTGAAGGTGAGTATGATATTTTAGTTACGACCACCATTATTGAAACAGGTGTGGATATCCCCAATGCCAATACCCTCTTTATTGAAAATGCCGACCATATGGGCTTGTCTACCCTTTACCAATTGCGAGGACGGGTTGGACGAAGCAATCGCATTGCCTATGCTTATTTGATGTACCGGCCGGACAAAACCTTGACAGAAGTTTCTGAAAAGCGTCTTGAAGCCATTAAAGGATTCACTGAATTGGGGTCTGGTTTTAAGATTGCTATGCGAGATTTGTCTATTCGTGGTGCCGGGAATATTTTAGGGGCTTCTCAATCTGGTTTTATCGATTCCGTCGGATTTGAAATGTATTCACAGTTACTCGAAGCTGCTATTGAGAAGAAACAAGGAAAAGAGAAAAAACGCCAAAAAGGAAATGCGGAGCTCAATCTCCAAATTGATGCCTACATTCCAAGTGATTATATCTCCGATGAACGTCAAAAAATTGAAATTTACAAACGTATTCGAGAAATTCAAATTCAAGAAGATTATGAACTGCTGCAAGATGAATTGATTGATCGTTTCGGAGAATATCCTGATGTGGTAGCCTATCTCCTAGAAATAGGGTTTATCAAATCTTATCTGGACCAGGTCTTTGTTAAAGTGGTTGATCGAAAAGATAATCAACTAACGGTAAAATTTGAGCCAATTACCAAGCAACTTTTCTTGACTCAAGATTATTTTGCTGCCTTATCAGCAACTAATTTAAAAGCTCGTATTGCAGAAAGCCAAGGATTGATTGAATTAATCTTTGATGTGCGAAATAAAAAAGACTTCGAAATTTTAGAAGGCTTGCGACAATTTGGGGAAAAATTACTGGCCATCAAGCAGGAAAAAATGGAAAAACAAGACTAGAAAGAAAGATTTTACTAGGCTCTTTCTAAAAAAATGGTACAATAATACATTAGAGGTGATACGATGAGATTAGATAAATATTTAAAAGTTTCCCGCATTATCAAAAGACGCCCTGTAGCTAAAGAAGTAGCCGATAAGGGGCGCATCAAAGTCAATGGGGTCCTAGCGAAAAGTTCAACCGACTTGAAGGTAAATGACGAAGTCGAAGTTCGCTTTGGAAATAAGCTATTGACAGTAAAAGTGTTGGAAATGTTAGATAGTACTAAAAAAGAAGATGCGTCTAAAATGTATGAAATCATTCGTGAAACAAGGATAGAAGAAGATGCCTAAAAATATTGTACAAATGAATAATCGGTATATTCAAGACGAACATCAGCGTCAGAAATACCAGAATGAGGAGCGAAAAAAACAGAACCGTTTTATGGGTTGGGTTCTCATTTTAATTATTTTATTGTTTATTCTCCCAACTTATAATCTGGCTCAGAGTTACCAGACGCTTCAAAAACGCAAACAACAATACGTTCAATTGCAAGAACAATATCAGCAAACCCTTGAGGAAAAAGAATATCAAAAGGATATCGTAGAGAAGTTGAAGGATGACGAATACGCTGCAAAATATGCACGCGCAAAATATTCCTTCTCTAAAGATGGCGAATATATTTATACGATACCTAATTTATTACCGAAATAATGGAAAATATTGTAAAAACCGTTCAACAATTTCTAGAATATTCTGATACAAAATTAGAAGAGTTAGCTAAAAAAAATCAAGCCTTAAAATTGCAAGAAGAAACTCAGGAAAGGAGCAAGGATGAATAAGTTAGTTTATTGGATGATTTTTCCTACTTTCTTAGTCACCCAACCCTTATCTGATTCATCCCAAGTCCAAGTTCCACTGACTGCTGATTCTTCATACACTAGTCAAATAGGGACTCAGGATCATTTCTTTGTCTCCATACCGTCCAATCCGAATGTTTATCAGCCAATCGTGACCTATTCGGATCCAGAATTGCGTCAAAAAGCTGGGGAAATCAAGCCAGATACTCCCTTTACTGTTGATCAATTGTTTGTGAACGACCAAGGGAAATCTGTTTTTAAATTATCGAATAAACAGTATGTAGTAGCTGATCAAGATCAAATTTACGAAGATTCGATTTTGGAATTAACAGAAGAAAAAAAAACCATGTGGCTGACATCCTCTTTTACAGTTTATGATCAACCCTTGGTAAATGGCGCAAAAAGCAAAAAAACAAGTCTAACTCCCTATAGTAAGGTTGAAATCACCAAGACTGCCAAAACTTTAAAAGGGACCTATCTAGAAATTTCTGGCCAGGGGTGGATTGCAAAAGATGAACTTTCTGCTACAGATAATCGGATGGAGAAAGTCCAAGAGATTCTCAATCAGAAGTACAACAAAGACGGAATTGCAGTTTACGTGAAGCAGGTGGATACTGGAAAGACTGCTGGGATACATGAAGACCAGGAAATGTATTCTGCTAGTATAGCCAAGCTCTTGTATTTGTACTATACTCAAAAAGAGGTAAACGAAAACCGTGTAGATTTGCAGACTCCTTTAAAATATATAAAAGAAGTCAATGATTATCCAGGAGCTTATGAACCGGAAGGCAGTGGAAGTATTTCAAAAACACCGGATGATAAGGATTATACCGTCGCTGATTTGATTAACCGAGTGGCCAAAGAATCTGATAATGTTGCGCAAAACATTTTAGGCTATTATGTAACGCATCAATCAGACAAAGAATTTCAAAAGGTGACCAATAAGATTGCAGGAAAAACGTGGAATGTAGAAACTAGAATGGCATCTCCAAAAATGGCAGGAAATGTCATGGAAGCTATCTACCAACAAAATGGTGGAATCATTGATGCTCTGTCAGAGACTCGCTTTGATGATCAACGAATTTCAAAAGATATCCCAGTCAAGGTCGCTCACAAGATTGGAGATGCCTATGATTTCCGTCATGATGTTGCCATTGTTTATACAGAATCACCATTTATTTTAGCTATTTTTACGGATCACTCTGATTACGAGACTATCTCAGCAATTGCCAAAGATATTTATGAGGTTTTACAGTAATGAAAGATAAATTTCTTCAGTTCTGTCTAAAGGAGGGGCTTTTTGAATCTCATCAAAAAGTCCTTTTGGCTTTATCAGGAGGGGTGGATTCCATGACCTTACTGGATTGGCTCTACCATTATCGGCACCAATTAGGAATCGACCTCGTACTTGCTCATGTCAATCATCACCAACGCATTGAAGCTGACCAAGAAGAAAGAGGAATTCGAGCATTAGCTGAAGCAAAACATCTACCGCTGAAGGTTGCCCATTTCTCTGGTCCTTTTTCTGAAAGCCGAGCTAGACAATTCCGCTATGATTTCTTTGAAAAAGTTATGAAAGAAGAAGCTTGTAGCGCTCTCGTCACCGCTCATCATATGGATGATCAGGCAGAAACGATTTTAATGCGTCTGATTCGTGGGAGTCGTCCACGGCATTTAAAAGGTATTCCTTTAAAACAACCATTTGGACAGGGTGTATTGATTCGTCCCCTCTTACATTTCAAAAAAAAGGATTTTCCAGAAATTTTTCATTTCGAGGATAAGAGCAACCGCTCCTTGGACTATTTCCGTAACCGTATCCGTCATCGTTATCTCCCACTGTTAGAAGAAGAAAATCCCCAAGTAACGAGTACTTTGGTCAACTTAGGAGAGGATCTCAGTCATTGGCACCAGGCTTTAAAAGAGTTGACCAAAGATTTGAATCCACAAGATGTGACACAGTTTCAAAAGCAATCACCAGCTGTTCAGATTTATTTGCTGGAAGAGTATCTAGCTAGTTTTCCAGATTTGCAATTGAGTCGGGCACAATTTGAACAATTACATAGAATAGTAGTGACCAAGTCCAATACGCAACAAGTTCTAAAGAATGGTTATGAACTTTACAAAGACTATCACTATTTTGAAATTCGGAAAATCAGTCGTAGGACGGATGACCGAATGTCAGAAGATTTGTTACAATTTGGAACCATAAAGACAGTAGGTGCTTATCGCTTTTTATTTGGAGTGGAACCAAGCGATTCATATATGGAGGCAATCCCACTTCCAAACAACCACCCAGTTTTTATTCGCCCCCGTAAAAGGGGAGATCGTATTCTGATGAACGGTCACCATAGAAAAATTAGCAGATTGTTGATTAACCAAAAAATCCCTTTAAATCAACGAAACAATCTGGTGGTTTTAGAACAAGATAAACAAATACTGGCTATTCCTGAAATTGCGATCAGTGATTTGAGTAAGGAATTAAAAAATGGTATAATGAAGGATACAATTTATATCCAGAAAATAGATAGGTAAAAAAGATGTTAGAACAAGATATCAAAAAGATACTCATTTCCCACGATGAAATCGTGACTGCAGCACGTGAACTTGGTCAAAGACTGACAGAAGATTACCAAGGGAAAAATCCGATTTTAGTAGGGATTTTAAAAGGGTCAGTCCCATTTATGGCGGAATTGATCAAACATATTGATACGCATATTGAGTTGGATTTTATGCTAGTGTCTAGCTATCATGGTGGAACATCAAGCTCAGGCGTGATTAATATCATCAAAGATATGGACCAAGAAATTAAGGGTCGAGATATTCTCTTTGTTGAAGATATCATTGATACTGGTAAAACTCTTAAGAGTTTGAAAGAATTGTTTGAAGGACGTCAACCAGCATCTGTTAAAATTGCTACCTTGTTGGATAAACCTGAAGGACGCTTGGTTGAGATTGAAGCAGATTACACTTGCTTTACCATTCCAAACGAGTTTGTTGTGGGCTATGGTTTAGACTACGATGAAAACTATCGAAACCTTCCTTATATCGGAGTGTTGAAAGAAGAAGTGTATTCAAAATAGAGGAAACTAGATGAAAAATAACAAAAACAATGGTTTTGTTCGAAATCCTTTTCTGTACTTATTGATTATTGTAGCTGCTGTTACAGGTTTTCAGTATTTCTTTGCTGGAAATAGTATCGGACAAAGTCAGCAAATCAATTATACAGAATTGGTAAAAGAGCTTAAATCAGACAACGTCAAGGAAATTAGCTATCAGCCAAACGGTAGTGTCATTGAAATTTCCGGTACCTATAACAAAGCAAAAACCAGCAAGGATGATACAGGGGTTCAATTTTTCACTCCAAGTCCAAGTAAGGTGACTCGCTTCACGAGTGTGATCTTACCGTCTGATTTGACTGTTCAAGAACTACAAAACTTAGCATCCGAACATAAGGCTGACATCACTATTAAACGGGAAAGCTCAAGTGGAATGTGGATTACCATTCTGACTTCCATTGTTCCATTTGTCATCGTGATGTTCTTCTTCTTCTCTATGATGAATCAAGGAGGAGGCGGTGGCGCCCGCGGTGCTATGAACTTTGGCCGTAACAAAGCGCGTGCTACCAATAAAGAAGATATCAAGGTTCGTTTTTCAGATGTAGCAGGGGCTGAAGAAGAAAAACAAGAACTCGTTGAAGTGGTTGAATTCTTAAAAGATCCAAAACGCTTTACAAAATTGGGTGCCCGTATCCCAGCAGGTGTTCTTCTTGAAGGCCCTCCGGGAACTGGTAAAACATTACTTGCTAAAGCAGTTGCAGGTGAAGCTGGCGTACCATTCTTTAGTATTTCAGGTTCTGACTTCGTTGAAATGTTTGTTGGTGTCGGTGCAAGCCGGGTTCGTTCTCTATTTGAAGATGCTAAAAAAGCAGCTCCAGCCATTATCTTTATCGATGAGATCGATGCTGTTGGACGTCAACGGGGAGTTGGCCTTGGTGGGGGAAATGATGAACGGGAACAAACCCTCAACCAGCTCTTGATTGAGATGGATGGTTTTGAAGGAAACGAAGGCATCATCGTGATTGCAGCCACCAACCGTTCAGATGTTTTAGACCCAGCCCTCCTTCGTCCAGGTCGTTTTGACCGGAAGGTTTTAGTTGGTCGTCCAGATGTAAAAGGACGCGAAGCTATCTTGCGAGTCCATGCTAAAAACAAACCATTAGCCAAAGATGTCGACTTGAAACTAGTTGCCCAACAAACACCAGGATTTGTTGGAGCGGATCTTGAAAATGTCTTAAACGAAGCAGCTCTGGTAGCGGCCCGTCGCAATAAGAAGGTTATTGATGCATCTGATATTGATGAAGCAGAAGACCGTGTGATTGCTGGTCCTTCTAAGAAAGACCGAACAGTTTCTCAAAAGGAACGCGAATTGGTTGCTTACCACGAGGCAGGGCATACCATTGTCGGATTAGTCCTATCTAATGCTCGTGTTGTTCACAAGGTGACCATCGTTCCACGTGGACGTGCTGGTGGTTATATGATTGCTCTTCCAAAAGAAGACCAAATGCTTCTTTCTAAAGAAGATATGAAAGAACAATTGGCTGGATTGATGGGCGGACGTGTTGCAGAAGAAATTATCTTCAACGTTCAAACCACAGGGGCTTCCAATGACTTTGAGCAAGCGACCCAAATGGCGCGTGCTATGGTAACGGAATATGGAATGAGTGAAAAACTTGGTCCAGTTCAATACGAAGGCAACCATGCTATGTTTGGAGCTCAAACGACTCAAAAATTCATTTCAGAGCAAACTGCATATGAAATTGATGAAGAAGTAAGAAGTCTCTTGAATGAAGCTCGCAATAAAGCAGCTGAAATCATCCAGAACAATCGTGAAACACACAAGTTGATTGCAGAAGCCTTGTTGAAATACGAAACCTTGGACAGTGTTCAAATTAAGTCATTGTATGAAACAGGTAAAATGCCAGAAGATACTGATTTAGAATTAGAAAAAGAATCTAAACCATTATCTTATGAAGAAATTAAATCTAAAATGGAAGAAAATAAGTAATAAACTTTAGAGTCTTCTAAAACTTTTAGAAGGAGCCGAAAAATTCGGCTCCTTTTTTTAAAAAAAGTATTGACAGATAAAAATGAACTGATATAATAGATTACGTTGTAAAAATGGTCCGTTGGTCAAGGGGTTAAGACACCGCCTTTTCACGGCGGTAACACGGGTTCGAATCCCGTACGGACTATCGCAAAAAGTTGTTACATTCGTAGCAACTTTTTTTGTATGAAAAAAACACTATTTTGACATTCTTATTAAAATAAAGACCGATTAGAGTTAGAAAAGATTCCAAATAGAAAAAACAGCACAAATAAATCCTAACCTCCTTTAAAATGAAAACAAGTTAGAAAGGAGGTCCAATGAACTTTAAAAAATCATATGAGAAAGTAAAATGGATAGTATGGAAATGTGAGAAGGAATTTTATATTCATCTTTGGGATCATGCAGACTGGGAACAAGAAGGAAGATTAGTGCTGTATGAGTTACAAATAAGTAATCCTGAAGTAGAAGAAAATGAAGAAATCTTATTAACCTACTTCAAAACAAAGTTTCGCAATCACATAAAGGATAAAGTTAGAAAACAAGAAAGTGATAAGAGGAAGTTAAATAAAGTACCCTACACAGAGATTGGGGAGATTAGCCATCGACTTCGTTCAAAAGAACTCTTTTTGGATGAACTAGTCCTATTAAGAGGAGCCCTAAAGGAGTTCAGAGAAAACCTAACCGATCAAGAAAAAGAAGAATATGATAAACTACTGATGAATCAACGTTTTTCAGGAAAAGCAAAGATGAAAAGAAGGCTCCAAGAATACTTGAAAGATTTCAAGGATCATCATTTATGAAAAAGGATGTAACAAAGCATCCTTTTTCATAAAAATAAAAATTTAAAAAAATAGAAAAAAGATATTGACAATGCGAAGTGGTCGTGATATACTAATATAGTTGTCGCGCGAGAGCGACAAAGACCTTTGAAAACTGAACAA